>JASFJH010000156.1:0-5488 GCA_050122215.1 Granulosicoccaceae bacterium
TTGCCGGCGGTGCCGAATTTGCCACCTCGCCAATGGGCCTCGGTGGTTTCTGCGCGGCACGCGCCCTGTCCTCACGCAATGATTCACCGGAAACCGCGAGCCGGCCATGGGATGTTGACCGTGACGGTTTTGTGCTTGGCGACGGTGCCGGCGTGGTCGTGCTTGAAGAGTATGAACATGCAAAAGCGCGTGGCGCGAAGATTTACTGTGAACTTGCCGGCTTCGGTATGAGTGGTGATGCCTATCACATGACGGCGCCGTCGGAAGGCGGTGATGGTGCGAAGCGCTGCATGGAAAATGCGCTCGGCTTTGCCGGTATCAATACGGATGAAGTCGATTACATCAATGCCCATGGTACTTCGACACCGGCCGGTGATCTTGCCGAGACACTCGCCGTGAAGGGGGCGTTTGGTGAGCATGCGAATAAACTTGCCGTCAGTTCCACCAAGTCGATGACCGGTCACCTGCTCGGTGCTGCCGGGGGTATTGAAGCCGTGTTTACCGCGCTGGCGATACGCGACCAGGTTGCACCGCCGACCATTAACATCTTCAATCAGGACCCGGAATGTGATCTCGATTACGTAGCGGGTACCGCTCGCGAGATGAAGATCGGCGTGGCACTGTCCAACTCGTTCGGCTTCGGCGGCACCAACGGTACGATTATTTTCCGCAAAATCGACTGATAGCATGCGGCGTATGCGGGCAATCGCGCATACGCGGCATTATCCTGCTGCGATAGCGCTGCGAGGTAGCACAGGATGAGCACCGGCTTATTATTCGAGATCGTTGATCACTTCCCCGATCTACTCGCCTTACATGCCCTGAACCCGCAACGTTATCCCTGCCTGCTGGAAAGTGTCGCGCACGGCACCTCGCAGGCACGCTATGACATCCTGTTCGCTTTTCCTGGCGAACGCATCACGCTTGATACACTCGAACCGGGCACCGATTTTCTCGCACAACTGGATCAGACCTGGCAACAACATACAGGGCAAGGCCTTAAAGACACGCACTTGCCGTTTCGTGGTGGCTGGTTTGTGTATCTCGGTTATGAACTGGCCGGGCAGATCGAACCCTCCTTGCAACTGCCCACCACATCCACGCACTTGCCGGTTGCCTTTGCGTTGCGGATCCCGGCGGCCGTGATCCGCGATCACGCCACCGGGCGTTGCTGGCTCGTCAGCGAGGCAGAGCATGCACACCTGGACAGCATGCGGGCCGATATCGATGCCGTCATGCAACAGGCGCCTGCCGTGTCTGCGCCGGTGGCACTGCAGCTTGAGGAAGAAGCGGCGCCGCGCTACCTCAAAGCGGTTGAACGCATCAAGCGTTATATCGTCGATGGTGATGTGTTCCAGGTGAACCTGTCGCGCGAATGGTCTGGCAAGCTGGAACACCATGATGACATCGCGCTGTATGACAGCCTGCGACGCAACAACCCGGCGCCGTTTGCCGGCCTCGTACGACTCGATGATTTTGCCATTATCAGCTCGTCACCGGAACGCCTGGTGTGCATAGAGGGACGGCATGTCGAGACCCGGCCTATCGCCGGCACCCGGCCGCGCGGCGAGGCACGTGACAGCGATGACGCCAACTCGCGCGAATTGCTGGCACACCCCAAGGAACGGGCCGAACATATCATGCTCATTGATCTGGAGCGCAACGATCTGGGGCGGGTCTGCCAACCTGGCAGTATCGAAGTCAATGAACTCATGGTGCTCGAATCCTATGCCCACGTACACCATATCGTGTCGAACGTGCGCGGCGAATTACGCGATGGAATCAGCCCCGGTGACGTCATCCGCGCCGTTTTTCCCGGCGGCACGATTACCGGCTGCCCGAAAGTGCGCTGCATGGAGATCATCGCCGAGCTCGAACAGACCCCGCGTGGTGCGTATACTGGCTCGATGGGTTACCTGAACCGTGACGGCGATATGGATCTGAATATCCTGATCCGTACCATCACGCGCGAGGCCAGTACCATCAAGCTGCGTGCCGGTGCCGGCATTGTCGCCGATTCCATTGCTGAACGTGAACTCGATGAAACGCGGGCCAAGGCGCGCGGCATGTTGCTGGCGTTGCATGACCGGGGAGAGGGCTAGGCGATGAGACGCTGCCTGATTAACGGCGAGGCAATTGAGCAGCTGCCGGTCAGTGATCGCGGCCTGCACTACGGCGACGGACTATTCGAGACGATTGCCGTCAACGACGGTCAGCCGGTGTACTGGGAGGCGCACCTGGCCCGGCTCAGCGAGGGCTGTATGCGGCTCGGTATGCCATCACCGTCCAGCGAATTGTTGGCCGGGGAGGTGCGCTCGGTCGTGCCACAACATGGCCGCAGTGTGCTGAAGATCCTCATCACCCGTGGCAGTGGCGGGCGCGGCTACCTGCCACCCGAGTCCTGCGAGCCACGCCGTATCGTCATGAGTTTTGACTGGCCCGATTACCCGGACAGTTATTACACCGAAGGCGTGCAGCTACGCCTGTGCACGACCCGGCTTGCCTGCCAGCCGCAACTGGTGGGGCTGAAACATCTGAACCGCCTCGAAAATGTCCTGGCGCGCCAGGAATGGCAGGACCCGGATATCGCCGAAGGGCTCATGTGCGATAGCAGGGGACAGGTGATCGAAGGCACCATGTCGAACCTGTTTCTGGTCCGGCAGGGCACGCTCATCACACCGGACCTGACCCGCTGCGGTGTGCGCGGCATTATGCGTGACCGTATCATCGAGCTCGCGGCCGGGCTGGGGATCGCGCACGCCCGGCGCGATGTCGAGGCCGCTGAACTGGATACCGCGCAGGAGTTGTTTGTATGCAACAGCATACTCGGCATCTGGCCGGCACGCATGGCCGGCACCCCGACAACCTGTCCCGGTCCGGTGACTCGAACCCTGATGCAACGTCTGGCCGAGTGCGACAGCCTGCCGGCATTCAGGTAAGCTGTAACTCCTATGTTTCGTCGTTCACAACAGTTTCTCGGGCTGATTATCTTCTTGCTGGCCTTTGTCCTGGGCTGGCTCGCGCTCGACTACCGCGACTTCCTCGATACCCCGCTGGCGGTGCCGGAACAGGGCATGCGGCTCACGATTGCACCGGGCAAGTCGCTAAAAGCCGTCACGCGCGACCTCGCCCGGCGCGACATGCTCGAACGGCCACGGTTTTTCGAATGGCACGCTCGCCTGCGCGGGCTTGCCGATCAGATCAAGGCCGGTGAATACGAGATCACGTCAGGAATGACGCCGGAGCAGTTCCTCGACATGCTCGTGCAGGGCAAGGTCGTGCAATACGCCTTCACGATTGTCGAAGGCTGGAACATCCACCAGTTACTCGAGGCGCTGGCCGCCGATCCCGTCCTGGAACACAGCCTGGCCGACCAATCCCCGGAAGCCCTCATGTCGGCCATTAATGCCGACAAGCCTCACCCGGAGGGCTGGTTCCTGCCGGATACGTATTTCTTCGTCCGCGGCACGACCGACAGGGCCGTGTTGCAGCGCGCGCATACCGCCATGCAGGCCTATCTTGATGAGGTGTGGCCACAACGCTATCAGAACCTGCCCTACGAGGACAGTTACGAAGCCCTGATCATGGCCTCGATCGTCGAGAAAGAAACGGCGGTGGCCGCCGAGCGTGGCCAGATCGCCGGCGTGTTTGTGCGGCGCCTGCAAAAAGCGATGCGGCTGCAGACCGATCCGACGGTCATCTACGGGATTGGCAAGGACTACGACGGCAATATCCGCCGCCGCGATCTGCGCACCGATACACCCTATAACACCTATACCCGCAAGGGCCTGCCGCCCACACCGATCGCCATGCCGGGCAGGGCGGCGATCGATGCGGCCCTGCATCCGGCGCAGGGTAAATCACTGTATTTTGTTGCCCGTGGGGATGGCAGTCATGCCTTTGCCGACACACTGGACGAGCACAACCAGAACGTGATCAAATACCAGCTCAATGGGCGCAAACGATCATTCAGTTCCTATCCGGACAATAGCAACAAGAAAAACGGTTCATGAGTAAACGCGGTTGTTTCATTACTGTTGAGGGTAGCGAAGGTGTTGGCAAAACCACCAACATGGAGTTTACCCGTGATTTTTTACAGGCAGCCGGCATCGAGGTGGTCACCACGCGCGAGCCGGGTGGCACCATACTCGGCGAAGAAATACGTGAACTGTTGCTGGGCCATAAACACGACGGCATGGCCGATGACACAGAGTTGTTACTCATGTTCGCGGCGCGTGCCGAGCATCTCGCGCGCGTGATCCGGCCGGCGCTGGAACGCGGTGCCTGGGTACTGTGCGATCGTTTCACGGATGCAACCTATGCCTACCAGGGTGGCGGCCGCGGCATTGCACTGGATCGTATCGCGGCACTCGAAGACTGGGTGCAGGGTGAATTGCGTCCGGATCTGACCCTGTTACTCGACGTGCCCGTCGAGATCGGCCTGACGCGGGCAGGCAATCGCAGTGAGCCGGATCGCTTCGAGAAAGAACAACACGATTTCTTTGAACGGGTACGCAGTATGTACCTGCAACGCGCCAGGGAGAACCCCGAACGTTACCGGGTTATTGATGCCTCGCAACCGCTTGAGGCCGTCCAGGCACAACTGCAGCAGGCACTGGCCGGCATCGTCGCGGAGTCTCACAACTGATGTACCCGTGGTTGCAACAACACTGGCAGCAACTCGTGCAACGCGCGAAAAACGAACGTCTGCCGCACGCACTCCTGATCAGCGGCCCGGCAGGCCTCGGCAAGCACGTCTTCACCGAGCGTTTTGCCCACTACCTGTTATGCGACAGACCGGTCGGAGATGCGCCCTGTGGTGAATGCCGCAGTTGTACCTTGCTGGCCGCCGGTTCACATCCGGATTACCTCGCCATTGAGCCGGAAGAGCCGGGCAAGGCTATCAAGATCGATCAAATCCGGCAACTGGCCGCTTTTACCGCGTTAACCCCGCAGTATGGCGGGCACAAACTCGCGATCATCTCGCCGGCCGAGCAGATGAACCGTAATGCCGCGAACAGCCTGTTGAAGACGCTCGAGGAACCGGCCGGCCCGACCATCATGTTGCTTGTTACCTCGAAGCCGCATCGCCTGCCGGCGACGATTCGCAGTCGTTGCCAGTTGGTCCCGGTGGCGGTCCCCGATGTCGCTGTCGGGCGTGGCTGGCTGGCGACACAGTCCGTCGATAATCCGGACCTGTTGCTGGCACTGGCCGAAGGGGCGCCCCTGCGGGCCATTACGCTGGCGGAACAGGACCTGCCGGGGCTGCGTGAGCAGTTGCTCACGGAACTCGAGGCACTTGCCGCGGGGCAGCGCGATCCTGTCGAGATTGCCGGGCAATGGCACAAGCTCAGTGATTCGACACCTTTATATTGGTTTCGGCAGTGGATTATGGATATGATAAGACTCAAATCCGCCCGCGCGCCAGCGCACCTGGCCAATCCTGACATAGCAGGGCGTTTGCATAAGCTCGCGGAAAAGCTAGACT
>JASFJH010000157.1:0-5472 GCA_050122215.1 Granulosicoccaceae bacterium
CCGCGCCGTGTATGACTCGGCCCTGCCCATCGTCTGTGGCGTCGGCCACGAGATTGATTTCACGATTGCCGACTTCGTCGCCGATGTGCGCGCCCCCACCCCGTCAGCCGCCGCCGAACTGGTCAGCCCGGATGCACATGCCTTGTTACAGGGTATAAGCACACAACAAGGCCGGCTGGCGCAACTCATGCAGCAACAAATACGCTTGCACCGCCATCGTCTCGACAGTCTGCGTAAACGCCTGCAACACCCGGGGCGTCGCCTGCAAACCATCGCGCAACGCCTCGATGAACTCGAACAACGCCTGCAACACGGTTGGCAACAGCGTGCCCGGCATACGCGACAACAACTCGCGACCCTGCAGGCACGTTTGCAACAGCACACCCCGGCGCACCGTCTCGGACAGTACCGCATGCAGCAACAGGCACTGGGCAAACGCCTCACGCGTGCCTGCCAGCACACCCTGACCACGGCCAACCAGCGCCTCGCACAACTGGCACATACGCTCGATGCGGTCAGCCCGCTGGCGACCCTCGGCCGCGGCTACGCAATTGTGCGTGACGATCAGGGCAAGCTGTTACGGGATGTGGCCGGGGTTGCCATCGGCGATACGATCGAGGCACAGTTACACAAGGGACGGCTGCGTGCCGAGGTAAAGGGTAAATCTGACACATGAAAAACCTGCTTGTACTGTTTGCCTTGCTGCTTGCTTCCGCCGGCGCACAGGCCCTGCCCACGCATGCGGCCGTGCCTGGTGGTGTCGCGGTCATCGATTTGAAACTGAACAGCGACAAGCCGCCACGTGTGACCTACCGGGATCGCCGCGTCATGGTATTGTGGGAAAACGGCAGCTGGCATGCCGTGGTGGGTATCCCGTTAAGTGCGAAGATCGGTGCCCATGAACTCACAATAAAAGAACACAACCCGCCGCCCTACACGATTCGCTTCAATGTACGTGACAAAAAATACAAAGAACAACGCCTGACGGTAAAGAACAAACGCCATGTCTACCCGAATGCCGAGGATCTGAAGCGTATCCGTCGCGACAAGCAACATATCATCAAGGCCTTCAAGACCTTTCGAGACACGCAGGCCATCAACACCCGTCTCGACAAACCGGTGGAAGGCCCGTTCAGCAGCCCGTTCGGCCTGCGCCGTTTCTTCAATGAACAACCACGCAAGCCGCACAGCGGTCTGGATATCGCCGCATCACAGGGCACGCCGATCAAGTCACCGGCCGATGGTATTGTCGTGGAAACCGGTGATTACTTTTTCAACGGCAATACCGTATTTATCGATCACGGTCAGGGCCTGGTCAGTATGTACTGCCACATGCACCAGATTGGTGTAAAACCCGGTCAGGCCGTCAAGCGCGGCGACATTATCGGCGAGGTCGGCAAAACCGGCCGCGTCACCGGCGCCCACCTGCACTGGTCGGTCAGCCTGAACAATACGCGTGTCGATCCACTGCTGTTTCTCGCATTGCCTGAAGAACAGAATATATCCTCAAGCGAATGAGAACCATCATCAGTCGATCGGATATACGACCCTCTCATCAATAAAATAGTCATGCTCGCATGATGTCACGCCCATCATAACGACTCCTGCCCTGAAGTTGATTACCTCGCTCCGTCAATCCTTGCGGAACAAATCAATTCGTCGGATCATTTCCTTTATGATAGTTGAGTACAGTGCCATGCCCGGTATCTTGTCCTCGACATCTGTCTCGATGTTCGGGTTGTCATTGACTTCGATCACATAGACCCGACCATCGATCTCCTTCAGATCCACGCCATACAGGCCGTCACCGATCAGTTGCGCCGACTTTTTCGCAGCCGCCAGGATTGCCTCGGGCACCTCGTCAAGCGGGATACTCCGGTACGCACCTTCCACCGCCTTGCCATTATCCCCATGTCGCACAATCTGCCAGTGCTTTGGCGACATCAGGTAATGGCAAGCAAATAGCACTTCGTTATTCAGGATACCGATACGCCAGTCGAATTCTGTATAAAGGTACTCCTGGGCAAGGATCAGATCGGATTCCCGGAAAAGTCGCGCAGTTATGTCGTTAAATTCGGCAACCGAGTTTGCCTTGTACACGCCTCGTGAGAACGAGCCGTCCGGGACTTTCAGAACGACAGGCAAGCCGAGCTGCTGTTCAATATCGATGTTATCACCACGGCGCAAGATGACTGTACGAGGTATCGGTACCCCGTTATTTTTCAACAACTCCGCCAGGTATACCTTGTTGGTGCACTTGACTATCGAATCCGGATCATCGATCACAACCAGGCCCTCTTCTTCGGCCTTTCGTGAGAACCGGTAGGTATGGTGGCCAATATTTGTCGTTTCCCGGATTAACAAGGCATCAAATTCAGCAAGCCGCCCATAATCTTTTTTAGTTATCAGCTCGACGTCCGCCCCCAGTTTCTTTCCGGCATCGATAAACTTGCGCAGGGCACGCATATTGGAAGGTGGTAACTTTTCATCCGGGTTATACAGAATAGCGAAGTCATAATAGGCCTGTTGGCGACGACGCCTGCTCCGCCAGCGGCTTGCCAGATAGCCATGCAGGGCTTCATCAAAGTCTGCTACATAAGCACTATGGAGCTGGTGCAGGGATAAGGCCCTGATACTGCTGATCTGCCAGCGCTGTTGCCGTTTAAACTCGACCCTCAGTATCGGCACCGGAAAGAGGTCAAACAATTGCCTGCCAATATCCTGCAATTCACGGTGTTCACACTTGCCAAAGAACAGAAACACCTGGTGATGATCAAGTTCAGAATTGCCGGCATGCCGCTTCAGTGCATGTTCCACGCGTCTGTCCAGATCTTCGACATTCAGGCTGTAAATCGCCTTGCTAGCGAGATCGGTGATCGTACGAATAGACGGAACGATTCTGTGATGCCGCGCCTCTGCCAGCAATGAACAGTAATAACCGGTACTCAGGTAGCGATAGCCTCTGCACAGATTGATGATGCGCAAACCCCTGTCGCGATGTTTTTCAGGATGATCCAGGTATTCCCTGGCTGTCACTACCTCAATGCCATCTATATTGGCCGGCCAGTCCCTGGGATTCTCAACCAGGACAATGTGCGTTGACATTAGCTTGCACTACCCTGCTTGATGTTCAGTTGTTCTTCCGCGAGGGACAGGATCAATACAGCTTTTTGTGCTGCTTTCCCGTAACGCGCCATGTGCTCAAAGTCCTTCTTTAATATTGGCATATTCATAGAGTCTATTGAGGTTTTCCCCTTGTCGTAATCAATATATGGATCGTGGACATAGATATACCTGTCATCAAAGCCGGTAACTATCACCCAGTGAGGAAATTTCTCATGGTAAATCCGATAGGAACTGATCAAAACAATCGGCACGCCTCCCTGCTCGAACTTTTTCTGCAGCCGCTGCACGCTAATCGGCTTGTAATGCACTTTTACCGTGGAACTACGCAGTTCGGCCAGAAAATCCTCCTGCACCAGGCGCATGACTTCCTTCTTTTCCTCGCTGCGCACCGAGTCGATAAACATTGCGCCTTTTTCGTTCAGGTACAGTTCCACATTGAAGCCGGCACGCCAGGCGGACAATGCCAGTCCATATGGCCCACAACCGCCATGCCCTGACGTCATAAAAATAGTTGTTGATTCACGCCACAATCTGAGTTCCATCTTGCGGGAAAAACACACCCTGTTATCGAGCGCTTTCATTGCCATCATCAGGGCTGATGGCCCGCAGGTGAAGTCCAGGGTTTGCCGGTAATACGGCACACGTCGCAGGTCAGGCTTTAACTTCGGTACCAGCCGTTTCTCGTAACGAACTGCTTCCATATGGTCTTCATAGTAATCTGGCCTGATACCAAATTGCCGGTAACCGAGTTTCTCATAAAGGCGGATTGCCGAGTCGTTATCACGGCGGACTTCCAGACGCAGACTGATACAGTCATGTTCGAGCGCGACCTTCTCAACAGCCTTTAGCAAGGCCGTACCTATCCCCCTACCTTTCTTTTTCACGGCAAAGGAATACAGTCGCGCCAGCGATGTACCGTCATGGAATAACAAGGTAACGTAACCGAGGATCCTGCCGCGCTCTTCGTAAACAAGCGTGGCGGCATTGGCCCTGGTCAAAAGATAACGAAAGCTGCGTCGCGACAGGCGATCAGCCGAAAATGAACTGTTCTCGATCTCCACCAGGTCGTTCAGGTCCTGGAGGCATGCCTCACGAATCATGGTGATCCCTGTAAAGAAGGCAAAAACATTAAACCTTTATCGCCTGGAGATCGTGAAAATATTTTGGACTTCCGTATATCCAGAAGGCGACGGCGGAACTATACTCCCGCCACTTCACTTTGCAAGAGGTTTCTTCGGCGATGTCCGAAGGCCCATTTCCTGCTTACTGGCGCCATACCGAACTGCAACAGTACCTTGAACAGGCCGCCCGGGCTTACCCACAATTACTTCACCTGGAAACGATTGGGCCCAGCCATGAAGGTCGGCCCATCCTGCTGGCGATAATTACTAATTTCGATAGCTGCCCGGATATTGATAAGCCTGCTTTATGGATTGACACTAACCTGCACAGTGTCGAACTGGTAGGCTCAGTCGCAGCCGTTTACCTTATCGATCACCGGCCGGCTCGCATGGACTGTGGAACTGTGGGATCCACACAAGCCGGCCTGTAAGCACTCGAACCACTATCGACACCGGTTACTGCAATGATTCCGTCACTGCCCTGTTGTCAACCGCAAACTGAAGGGTATTGGCAACAAGGACACGAGTGATTGTTCTGGCTACCTGCCAAAACGGCAGCCGTGCCCTGTGATGACTGACGCGCTACAATGCTACAAAATCGTGTCATTGAGACCCTAATCACGTCATGAGCCGTCGCCGAATAATCTTTGCCACACTCGCTGTATTGCTTGCGTCGCTAGTAGTGATGTGGTTCAGGTTGCCCGATGTGATTGGCTACCTACT
Organism: Granulosicoccaceae bacterium; assembly: GCA_050122215.1. Taxonomy (GTDB): domain Bacteria; phylum Pseudomonadota; class Gammaproteobacteria; order AKS1; family AKS1; genus JASFJH01. The sequence continues at coordinate 4,971 of JASFJH010000157.1, forward strand.
GGAATACAAACTTCGTGACGCCGGTTTCAGCGAGATCAATATCGACATAGAATCTATTTCATCTACTGAATCCCGCATCAACGCGGTACATGCAGTACACCCGGCAGTGAGCCTGAGAGCCTCGTCAATTGAACTCGAGTATTCACTCTCACAACTGCTACATGGTGAAATTGAAAGCATCTCACTCGAGACACTGCAGTTAGTTCCAGCTTTACCGGCCCAGAGGCAAACGATGTTGTTCGTCCCGCCCGCCTTGCCTGACAACTGGTTGGCATCAGTCCCTTTTCATTCCGCGCAACTCGAACACGTTACTGTGACCCTACCTCACGCTGTACAGGGTATTGAAACCATCGCCCTGCAGGTGCGTGCCTTACGCAAGCCCGAACAATTTCAGCTCGATGCCAGCCTGGCGGCACGGGATCGCCCGCCTTTGTACCTCACAGTCAATGCGGATCACACTAATACCTTGCAAGTGGCAATCCAGGAAGGCACCGAAGCCACG
>JASFJH010000158.1:0-5423 GCA_050122215.1 Granulosicoccaceae bacterium
CCTCGCCCGCGACTACGGCAGGCTGCCGCTGGCACTCAGCCTGGCGCCGGCGATCCGTCATGCACGTGACGGCTTTGCCGTCGATGCTTATTACCGCCGCATGGCGACGTTTCGCCTTGAGGTGTTGCGTGATTCACCTGCGGCCGCCGCAATTTTCCTCGATAATGGCGAGGTGCCGGCGGCAGGCTTTGTGATCCGCCAGCCGGGGCTGGCGCGCACGCTTGAAGCCATTGCCGAGCGCGGTGCCGCCGGTTTTTACCGTGGCGCGATCGCACAGCGGCTCGTCACCGGCAATCGTGATGCCGGCGGGATCTGGTCGCTCGAGGATCTTGCCGCGTATGAAGTCGTTGAGCGTGAACCGTTGTATGGCGATTTCCGCGGCTTGCGTATTATCTCGGCGGCCCCGCCGTCATCGGGCGGCATCGCCATCATCGAAACCCTCAACCTGATCGACAGCGTCGCCGGTTCGACGGATGATGCCGGCTGGACCCACCAGGTCGTTGAGGCCATGCGCCGCGCTTACCGCGATCGCGCCGAGTATCTCGGCGATCCGGATTTCGTCGAGGTGCCAATCGAGATGCTGACCGCGCCCGGTTATGCCGCCGAGCTTATGCGTGACTATCATGCCGATACGGCAACCCCGAGCACGGATCTGGCGCCGGTTGCGCCCGCGGACGGGCAGGGTGCCGATACCACGCATTTTTCCATCATCGACCGCGACGGTAACCGCGTCTCGGCAACGCTGAGCATCAACTACCCGTTCGGCAGCGGTTTTGTCGCACCGGGTACGGGGGTGTTGCTTAACGACGAGATGGACGACTTCTCCGCCAAGCCGGGCGTGCCGAACGTGTACGGCCTGGTCGGCGCGGCTGCCAATGCCATCGCACCGGGCAAACGTCCGCTGTCGAGCATGTCGCCGAGCTTTATCGAAAGCGCGCGGGGCGTTGCCGTGCTCGGCACGCCCGGTGGCAGCCGCATCATCACGATGGTACTGCTCGGTATGCTCGAATATGCGCAGGGCGGTGACGCGCAGTCGATGGTCAGCCTGCCGCGTTATCACCACCAGTACCTGCCGGACGTGATCCAGCACGAGGCGAAGGCGTTGCCTGAAGACGTGCGCGGCGAACTTGTGCTGCGCGGCCACGTGCTCAGTGAACACGATGACTGGGGCAACATGCAGGTTGTGCTCTGGGAGCGGGCCGGTAACACGCTCGATGCCGCGAGCGACCCGCGCGGCATCGGCCAGGCCATAGTGAAGTAATTTCACAATAAAACAGGCTGACAGTAACTTCACGTTGAATAGGCATACAGTGATCGATTCGCCGCAAACCATTGCCGAACTGAAGGCCCGCCTGCCGCAACACGGCCGGCTCGACTGGATCGGCCTGCGCCCGGTCAAGCGCGGGCCCATGCAGATCGTCGAAGAAGTTGAAGTGGTCACCGATCGTGGCCTGCACAATGATCATCGCATGCAACGCCAGCCCGGCGGCAAGCGCCAGGTCACCCTGGTCCAGGCCGAGCACCTGCCGGCGATCGCCTCGTTAAGCGGCCACGACGCCGTGCCGCCGGACTGGCTGCGCCGCAACCTCGTCGTCTCGGGAATCAACCTGTATGCGCTGCGCGACCGGCAGTTTTCTATCGGCGACGTACTGCTTGAGGGCAGTGGCATCTGCGCGCCGTGTTCACGCATGGAGCGGACCCTTGGCCCGGGTGGTTACAACGCGATGCGCGGCCACGGCGGCATCACCGCGCGCGTGCTCGAAGGGGGCGTGATCCGGGTGGGAGATGTGGTTAAAGTAATGTAGGTATATGGAATGCACAACAAACCATATAGTTTGTATGCATGGAGCTTAACGTATCCGAAATAGATAAAACCTGGTTGCCCAGAGGCATGGTTTGACCGCTCTCGACCCTTGGTCGGTTATTCGCAGTGAGTGTTAATTTACTGAAAAGTTCAATTACCAAGTATAGTAATGAGACCAAATGTACTCTGGAGATATATGTTGCACATTGCAGCGGTGAGTCTCGATTTACCTAAATTGATAATGAGAGAGTAAAATTATAATCTTCATGAAGAACAATGAAATACAAAACAATATTAGAAACGAATTATATTAACTATACGGAGCGAGTCGGGTTCGTATAGTAACTGTTAGGTTCACATTACAAGAACAGGTACCCGATGAATTCAAAAGATACTGAAGTTTTCGAACATGAACCTGGACATGATCTTCATTTAGAACATGAAGATACAACAATACGTTTCCTTCATAGAATAATCAGATTAGCTGTTAAAGTATTAGCTGTTTTAATGGTTCTTGTCATTGTATGGGGTATAGGTGATGTAATCTATGTTTTATATCAGAGACTAACAGCGCCACCGCTCTTGCTGCTGCAAATAAATGACATACTCGCGACATTTGGTGCATTTTTAGCAGTACTAATAGCCATTGAAATATTTATTAATATCAGTATGTATTTAAGCACCAATATAATTCCCGTTCGTCTGGTAATTGCTACTGCATTGATGGCCATTGCGCGTAAAGTCATTATATTTGATTTTGAGAAAATTACCCCTCCATTTATTTATGGCACTGCTGCAGTTGTATTGGCATTAGGTATCACATACTGGTTAATTACAAAAAAATCCTAAATGTGAAATAAGGCGAGCGAAATGAAACGGTTTAAAAACATTCTTTGCGTGATTGATAGGCAATCTGCCGAGCAATACTCCCTTGAACAGGCAGTCGCACTGGCCGAGAACAACCAGGCTAGGGTAACTGTCGTTATGGTTACCGAGCCAGTTCACACTGCGGTCAGTGTATCGCAAGAGTGGACCAGCCCTTTTGCGTTACAGGAGAGATTGACTGACACCCAGGCGCAGTACCTGGACACTTTGATTGAACCCTATAAGGCCCGCATCGAAATCACGACAAAGGTCCTGAGCGGTACGCCGTTCCTGGAGGTCATTCGAGAGGTATTGCGCAACGCGCATGACATGGTGATCAAATGTCCTGAGTCACCGGAGTGGCTGAACCGTTTCTTTTCCGGTGACGATATGCACCTGCTGCGTAAGTGTCCGTGTCCTGTCTGGATGGTCAAGCCGCAAACACGAAAAACATACCATAGCATCCTGGCGGCCGTTGACGTGGACGATAGCTATCCGTCCGAGGAAATTAAGACGCGCCAGGCATTGAACGGCATGGTCATGGAGTTGGCCGGTTCTTTAGCTGTGTCGGAGTTCGCGCAGTTGCACGTCGCACATGCCTGGGAGGCGATTGCCGAGAGTGCCCTGCGTCATGGTGCATTCATGCAAGGGGCTGAAGACGAGGTCAACACTTATGTTGAGCAGGTTCGACGGCATCATGCTCAACTGCTGGACACGCTTATGAAGGAGGTGAGTGCTAAGTTGGGTCAGGATGCGATCGATTACATCAAACCCCAGCTGCACATGCCAAAGGGGGCAGCACGCAAAGAGATTCCAGAGCTTGCCAGACAGCTTCAGGTAGACTGTATAGTCATGGGAACGGTAGCACGTACCGGCGTCCGGGGTTTCATCATGGGCAATACCGCAGAGACGATTCTCGAGCAGATCAATTGTTCCGTGATAGCCATCAAACCACCCGGTTTTGTCACACCGGTAACTCTAGAAGAGTGAATGAACATAAAACCTAACAAGCACATCAAGTCGTTCGCTATCACTCACTGGGACGTTCCTGACGTTACGCCCCTTATATAAACGTTGACAGTCCGCTTCTGGCCGATTGCCGACTATCTATACTTTCACATACAGGTTGTGAGTTGTTGCGTGCAAAGACACGGAAAGTGACAATACTCATAGAATCCTTTCCTTACGCCTCACTCCTTTCCCCTGACTTCTTGCTATCTCTGGCAATGCCCGCAGTAATACGTCGCACGCTGGCCTTGTACAATGTGTTTAATTGCAGCACCACATTGCGGACAGGCATCGCCTTCACGGCCATACACGTTTAGCTGCTGGCTGAAGTAACCGGGCTTGCCGTCGCTGTGGGTAAAGTCACGCAGCGTCGTGCCGCCGGCCTTGATCGCCTCGCTGATGACTTCTTTGATCGCCTCGCTGAGACGTTCATAACGCGCCTTGCTGATCCGGCCGGCCTCGCGTTGCGGCTGGATGCCGGCGCGATACAGTGATTCACTCGCATAGATGTTGCCGACGCCGACCACGACGTGACTGTCCATGATGAACTGTTTGATGGCGACACGCCGGCCACGTGATCGGGCAAACAGGTACTCGCCATCCAGTGTCTTGTCGAGCGGCTCTGGACCGAGCTTGACAAGGCGGTCGTGCCGTAACGGGTCGTCGCGTGTCCACAAGATACTGCCGAAGCGGCGCGGGTCGCGCAGCCGCAGGCACAGGCGATTATCGAACACGATATCGACGTGGTCATGTTTTTCCGCCGGGGTGTCGGCGGGCACGACGCGCAGGCTGCCGGACATGCCGAGATGCATGATCAGCGTACCGGCCCGTGTTTCCAGCAGCAGGTATTTGCCGCGCCGCGCGACGTTGTTAACTCTATGCCCGCGTAGTGAACGGCCAAGCTGTCTCGGTACGGGCCAGCGCAACCTCGCATCACGCACGATCACGTCAGTGACGGTGTGCCCGGTAATATGCGGCGCAATACCGCGGCGCGTGGTTTCGACCTCGGGTAATTCGGGCATGGTAGATACGTGCTTACTGTTGAGGAGCAGTTGCGGCGGGGTGTTGCAGCAACTGCTCGGCGCTGTCCGGCGTGAACAGGTAGCGCAGGCCGGTCTGCATATCGATCAGGCTCATGCCGGTTTTCGGCTGTTGCAGGATAAAGCTGCGTTGTGTGCCATTGCCGAACGATACGATAACCTGTTGCGCTGCTGCGGGCAGTGCATCAAGCGGGCGGCTGACGAACAGTGCCCGGGCATGCTGCCAGTTATCGATAAAGCGGTTGATGGCATCGGCATCGCCGGCCGGTGCGCCATTGCGTAACCACCTGCCGTTGTCGTCCTGTTGCAGGGCCAGGTCCGGCAGTTGCAGGCCGGTGATCGGCGGACTGTTCGCGAGTGGCCGCGTATCGATGAGGTAGGTATCGGTGCTGCTGAGCTGCTGGTAAACGGTGTCCGTGACAAGATGGATGTGTTCATTGAACAATACGTAGCGTTGCTTGCCAAGCGGCTCGCTATCGCCAAACACAAGTACGACGTCGTGGCCGAAATCGATCGACAGGCCGGGCGTGGCGAGGCCGTATTGCTGCAGTTGTCGTTCGGCCACCGGGAAACGGTTATGCACCGCCAGCCCGAGCAGACCGAGCAACTCCTGTACGCGTTGCGGGTTGGCAGCGGTGATGAAAGGCGTTTGCATCTGCCAACCGCGGTCATCGCGCAGCAGGACGATTGGCCGACCGTTGACACGC
>JASFJH010000159.1:0-5423 GCA_050122215.1 Granulosicoccaceae bacterium
GCAATAGTGTGGAGATCAGGAACCCGGTTCTGATGCTGCTCGGCGTCAACGGCCCGCCCTGTTCGTGACGATGGCCAGGTTGTTCAGGCTCTTTGCCTTCAGCAGGTCTATGACGACGATAAAATGTGCAAACTCGGTCTGCCGGTCGACACGCAGCAGGATGGGGGTATCGACGTTTGCCTTGTCGAGCCGGCGGGTCAGCGCGCCGGGCTGGATGGCTTCATCATCAAGATAGAACTGCCCGCTGTCATCGATACTGATAGTCAGTGATTTGGCTGGCGGGATCGAGACAGCCTGCTTTGCCTGCGGCAGGCGCAGCGGGATCTTGCCCTGGGCGAGGAAGGTTGAGGTGGTCAGCACGATCGCCAGCAGTACCAGCATGATGTCAATAAACGGGATGACGTTGATCGCTGCCAGCGGTTTCATGCGTTGTCTTTCAGGCTTTGCCACTCGGCAGTCAACACATCGCTGCGCCGGACCAGGGCGTTGTAAAACAGCGTCGCCGGGATCGCCACGGCCAGGCCGGCGGCCGTGGCCTTCAGTGCCAGGGCGAGGCCGAGCATGACCGTGGCGGCCGACAGTTCGGGTGCCTGTGACAGGTCATGGAAGGTGATCAGGATCCCCAGCACCGTCCCGAGCAGACCGATATACGGTGCGTTCGATGCGATCGAGGCGATGATGGTGAGGTGGCGGCTCAGCGCAACGTAGAGCGTGTGTTGATCGGCAAAGCCGCCTACTTCGAGGCGTGAAAAGAATAGGTAGCGTTCGATCGTGTAGGCAAGCATGAGAAAACTCATGATGCCCAGCACGCCGAACACCGCGATATCCAGGTAGTCTTTCAGTAGTTCCATCATCATGCCAGTGGGTCTGTGGCGAGCGGCCTAGAACTGCGCACTGAGCTTGACCCAGGCGCTCACGCCGGGCTCATTGACCTGTACCTGTAACGGGTCAAAGGCGCTGGAGCGATTCAGGTGCTGGGCATAGTTCTTGTCGAACAGGTTGTCGACACCGAAGTTGAGCGCGACGCGATCGTTCACCTCATAGCGACCGAAGACATCGACCACTGCCCAGCCGGGGGTCTTGTCGACATCCAGGCCACTGCCGGTGAGCGGGTCATCGTCGACACGGGTCTGCCTGGCTGCGGCACGCACGCGCAGCCCGGCGTCCCAGTTGTCGGCGTTGTATTCGAGGCTGGCAATGCCCTCGAGCGGCGGGGTCTGGGCAATCGGCCGGTCATCCGTGTCGTTGTCGGCATGCACATAGGCCAGCCCGAACTCGCTGCGCCAGTTCGCTGCCCAGCGGTAGCCGAGGTTGACTTCGGTACCGTACAGGGTGGCGTCGACGTTGCGGTAGATCGTCGCGTTGTTGCCGGCCTGGTGGAAGCGGTCGCGCAGGATATAGCCATCGACATTGTTGTAGTAGACCGAGGCAGACAGGTCCCAGGCGTTGCGTTGTAACTGCATGCCCACTTCCAGCTGGTGATGTTTTTCCGGATCGATGCCCGGGTTGCCGACCCAGCGGTCATCCGGGGTCATGCCGTTCGAGGCGAGGAAGCGCTCGGTGGCATCCGCAGTGCGCACGGTGCGCGACAGCCCGGCATACACCATGCCGAGGCCACTGGCGAGGTCATGTTCCAGGCGTAACAGGCCACCCCAGTTATTTTCCGTGCGTTTTTCGGCCTGTGCGCCATTGTAATACATGGCATACAGGGCGTTCGGACTCAGCGGTGGCATGCTCGGCACGACGTCGGCCTTGCTCGCATCGGACGTCACGCGATCGTAGCGCGCGCCGACAATCATACGGTTGCGCGTGTCGAGGGGGTGCGTGAGTTCACCGAACACGCCTGTCTGATCGATGGTGACACCCGGCCACAGCACGGAGTTAAGCATACCGGAGTAGTCGTTGGTCCGGGTGGCATCGCGGTCATTGTTCTGGAAATCGACACCGAGCTTCCACTGGCCGAGACCGGAGTCCACTTCCGCGACCACGCGGCCACCTGTGGTGTCCGATGTCGACGGGGCGCGCATCAACATCATCGGGTTGGCGGGCGTGCGCAGCGTGTAGTTATCCATGACGTGCTCGACCTCGGAGCGATACAGCTCGGCACGCAGGCTGCTCAGGGCGCCGGGCAGATCAGAACGCTTGAACTTCAGGCGGTACGTATCATTGTCGGCCAGCGGTGAATCCATGCCGGCACCGGCGAATAGCAGATCGCGGGTTTCCTGTTTCTCAAGGCTCAGTTCCAGCAGGGTGTCAGCATTCGGCGTGTAGCCGAAGATCACGGTACCCGAGGTTTCCTTGTAGCCGGAACGCACTTCGTTACCATCACCGTCGTCGTAATTATTCGCTTTCACGTACGAGCCGATGAGGCGGGCATAGGCCTGTTCATTGCCCGCGGCAATATCGGCGGCAACGTCCCGGCCATCGCCATTGCTGCGGTAACCCGCCTCGAGATCGGCGCGCAGGCCTTCATCGGCAGTGAAACGTTCTGTCTCGCGTTCGAACAGAATCGTGCCACCCGGTCCGCCGCCGCCGTATTCGAGGGTTTGCACACCTTTGATCACCGTGATGTCTTCGTAGCTGGACGGCGGCGCATACGCGGTCGGGGGGTCCATGCGGTTCGGGCAACCGCCATGCACATAGGCGCCGTCGAGCAGCACATTCAGACGGGTCTGGCCCAGGCCGCGAATGACCGGATCGGTGCCGTGACCACCCATGCGTGAGCCTGATACGCCGGGGATGTCGCGCAGGATATCGGCGGACTCGCGGCTGGTGGATATCTCATGAGCATCGACGGCTGTGGTGGCCGGGGTCGTCGCCCCGGTCACGGTGACGGTTTCGAGTACTTCTTCTTCTGCATTGGCGGGAAGGGTTGTCAGTGCACCCAGCACGATAGCCGCAGCGCGAGTATATCTGAATGTCATGGATTACCTCTTGGCGTAAATATGGCTGTGCTCGTATTGACCTGGGCCATGATGTGCTCGAGCACAACACGCAGTTTTTGAGCGGGTTAGTGTAGTGACGACGGCAAGGGGGATGAATGCGACAAATTGTCGCACTCGCCAGTGGGGCGGCCAGTTCCTTCTGGCCGAGTTAACGGGCATTCCGCAGTCGACCATCTCGGCGATTGAAAATGATCGCGTTGCGCCGGGGGTGGAGCGGGCCAAGGTGCTGGCGTGCGCGTTGCTTTCAGATCAGGTTCCCGAGTATTCACAGCGATCACGATATTCAGGGGTTTACGGGCATTAACAAAGGTTTTTGAGCCCATTATCAAATTACCCGAAACCAGCAGGACCAGGCTTGAGCGAGCCTGATCCACGTCGACTTATTCTGTTTTGCTTTTCGCGCTTTTCTTTATGTGCCGCTCGATGGCCTTGCTTCTGGCAAACTGCTGGTAGGTCCAGCCCCTGGTATAGGCGCGTTCGTTCATGTAATTGATGCAATTCATCATGCGTTGCTGCAACACCAGGTTGTCGGTCTTGATCGCGGCCTGGCCCTGTTCACTGACAAACAGCATGGCCGGTGTGCGGCTGAAGCCTTCTTCCTTGTACCAGGCAGCCGGCGTGGTGCGGTTGCCATCCGGTTTGACGACGATGGTCTTGTTGTCCGTGTTATCCAGGCGCACGACTTCAAAGTTTTTAAGTGAATTGCGCACCTGTTTGTCTGTCAGCACCTTGTCATGGAAGACATCGCATTCTTCACAGTCGGCTTTTTCGAAGACCACGAGCAGGGGTTCCTGGGCGGGGATGATATTGCGCTGTAACAGGAAGGGGGGCTTGCTAAACAGTGGATCGTCTCGAAGCGGCGCCGTCGCGATCGGTCTGGCCGGCTGTTGGGTCACGCGCTTCGCGTAGTCGGCCAGGCTCTCGGACTGGTAATGTTTGCCCGTGACATAGCTCAGGCTGGTCTTGAAACGCGCCGGTGCCTGGTAACCGGTAATGCGCAGCACGCGGTTCCCGTCAGCGTCGTAAAACAGGATGGTGGGTGAAAACATGACACCTTCGCGCTTGGCAAAATCCTTCACGGTCGACTCCTTGCCATCCGGTCCGACCATGTTGGCATCATTGAAGATTTCCAGGCCCACGGCATTGAAGTGTTTCCTTATCATGGCCTGGATCGCTGGATCGCCGAGGCTCTTTTCAATAAACAGAGCGCAGTACGAGCAGCCTTCCGTGGTGTAGAGCACCATCAGGCCCTGCTTGCCACTGGCCCGGGCGTCGGCCAGATCCTGGTTGAGTTCGAGGAAGGGATTGTTGATAAACCAGTCCGGGAAGTCGACGTGGGTGATCGTGCTCTCCTCGAAGACCTCGTTTTTCTGGGCGGCTTGCAGGGCCGGCGCGCCAGCCAATAGCCAGGCGAGCGTGAGGACGATTGTCAGCTTGGTGTTGTTCATGATTGTTCTCCTTGAGTGCGCCTGAAAACGGAAAGCGGGAATTGATGTCACCGCCGTATGGGAGGAAACTTACGCCTGGGGGTGAAAAAGACCGGTAGTTTCGTTGACGCTTTTTGGACTTTTTTATTCTCCTTGAATAACAACACGTTAACATCCCGCAGTACGACGTCTGGAGGGCAGGTGTTGGCAAATGGGGCGCAAAACCAGGAATTCTGGCTGGCTGATTGGCAGGTCAAACCGGGCCTCAGCGTGCTGGAGAAAGACGGTGAGGCGGTGACGCTCGAGCCCAAGGTTATGGCCGTGCTGCTCCTGCTGGCCTCGAGGCCAGGCGAGGTCTTCAGCCGGCAGGCACTCGAGGAGCAGGTCTGGCAGGGCAGCGTGGTCGGCTACGACGCCCTGGCCAAGGCCATCAACAAGCTGCGCGACGCCCTTGGCGATGACAGTAAGGCCCCGCGCTATATCCAGACCATACCGAAAAAAGGCTACCGGCTGGTGGCCGAGGTGCGTGCGGTGGCGCCCGGCCAACCTGCCCGGGCTGATACTGGCGCACCGACAGCAGCGGGCCGTGCCGGCAAGCCTGCCGGACCATGGCTGATCCTGGGTAGCGCGTTGGCAGTGCTGATCATCCTTGGCCTGGTGCTGTTTTATCCAGCAGGTCGCGAAGTCGAGCCGCCGCAACGGGCACAAAACGCATCCGCGGTCGAGAGCAAACCCACAATCGTGGTCCTGCCGTTTCGCAACATCAGCCCCGGTGATAACGACGATTACCTGGCGGACGGACTGACCAGTGATTTGACGACGACCCTGTCGAAATTATCGGGTCTGTGGGTCACGGCCTCGAATGCGACCCTCGTGTACAAGGATACGACCGTCTCGCTGGAGAAGATCAGGCAGGCGTTCAATGCCCGGTATGTGATCAGCGGGGAGGTCAACAAGTCCGGGCCGGCGATCCGCATCAATGTGCACCTGACGGATGTGACAAACGGCACCATCCTGTGGGCGGAGCGTTATGAGCGGCAATACACCGATC
>JASFJH010000160.1:0-5411 GCA_050122215.1 Granulosicoccaceae bacterium
AGGTCACCGTCCGCGAGATCGCCCATTTCGTTCAGCAGTCGCATAATCGCTTCCTGGTTACGGCGACTGGCCGCTTCAGCCTCGCCGGTACGGCGGCGCGCCTCACTGATCAATGTATAGGCAAGCAAGACGAGCAGAACGAACAGGACAACAGCCAGCACGACCGTAATGTAAGGCAAGACACGCTGGCCAATCTTGTTGTTGTAGTACTCAACCAGCGAGGTAAGGTTACCCAGCAATAGCCCGGAACTGGCCGAGATCTTGTCCGCGGCATCATGGACGAGGAACATTTCCGGTGATGATTCGAGTACCTTGCCGACCAGGTCGGAAATAATCGTGAAGACCTCGCCCACTTCCTCAAGTTTGTCACGGGCATCAATATCAGTCACCGCCGAGATACGCAGGATACGGTCACCGTTAAGCATGCCACGGTGGACCCGGCCGAACAGCGCCGTATCACGACCGAAACGGTCAGCGGCGGTCGCCGCGCCCTGGCCGCCCTGCAGCACACGGGTAACGTTGTTGGCAATACGCTGGGTCAACATGAGCTGGCGGCTGGCAATGTAAATCTGTTGCGGTGAGGCACCCTGTTCGATCAGGATACCGACCACCTCGTCGGACAGGGCGAGCAGGTTCGGGATGTTATCGGCAATGTCCTGCACCGAGGAGCCAAGTGAGAGGATGGCATCCTTACGCGCGAGAATCGTATCGACGTTTTCCCGGTATTCGTTCCAGGTGCCGTTTACCGCGGCAAGCTGGTCCTGCATTTCTACAGGTGAAGGAGCAAAACCCCTCTCCGGGTCACCTTCATTAAAGGCCTTGCTGCGGGAGTCGAACTCGTTACGGAAATACTGCAAGCGATTAAAAGCAATTTCATCACCGCGTGAGGCCTCGAGAGCAAAACTGGTCATCGTCTGGGAGAGTACGCGCTGCTCACCGGCGATAGTCAGGTAGTCATTGTCGTAGGCACCCCGCTGGTAGTTGATCACAATCGTCACAACCAGTGCGATGAAAACCGCGGCAATCGACACAGCGAGCAATTGCAGCAAGCCACCGCCCTTCAGTTTGTCCAGTTTCAGGTACTTGCTGATATCTATATTTATATTCTTCATCTGTTGGTCTCCTGCAACACCCAGTCCCTGCAGTTATTATTGCTTGCCGCACCTTTAGCGGTCGGCACAATTTTGTAATTAACGTTATAACGCTGCCTGAAGAAATAACGGACTCTTCGCCAACGCATGCATACTGAATACACCCAGTTCCTGTCCTTCCTGTGAGTAGGTACCCACCAGGTAACTCTTCAAAAAGTTGTCACACTCCGGCAATTTGCGGGAAAAGTCTTCATCATAGTAGTGACGCAGGCCCATCACCTCTTCGACCAGCAGGCCCGCAAACACACCCTCATGATTGACGACGAGCACACGACTACGCAGATCGACGCGGGTCGGCTCACGGGTCAGGTAATCTTTCAGGTCCATAATCGGCAGCAGATTACCGCGGACATTTGCGATCCCCTTTACCCATGACTTGGTGCCCGGTACCCGGGACATGTGTGGATAGGTCAAAAGTTCCGCAACCTCACCCACCGGCGTCACGAGACTGATGCCGCCAATACGAAATCCTACCGCCAGCGCCGAGCTCTTGAAGTCTTCCTGTTGCGGCAAACCTGCCGCATGTGCGCGACTGCGCTGATCGATGTCAGCAAGCAGGGCAAGAGGATCGGGTTTTGTCGCTGTGTCCGCCATGGTCTCTTCGTCAGTAATAATCAGGCGAGCAGGCCGCTGATTTTTTCCAACAGCACTTTTTCATCAACCGGTTTGGTCAGGTAATCTTTCGCGCCCTGGCGCATACCCCACACCCGATCGGTTTCCTGATCCTTCGTCGTAACGATAATGACGGGAATCGATTCAGTCTCCGGATCCTTGGTAATCTGCCGCGTTGCCTGGAAACCATTCAGGCCCGGCATGACGATATCCATGAGGATCAGATCCGGTTTTTCCGACCTGGCAGCCGCAACACCTTCTTCACCACTTTCCGCCGAGATGACGTCATGGTTCTGTTTTTCCAGAATTGTCTTGAGCACATGAATCTCGGTGGGTGAATCATCGACGATGAGTATGCGTGCCATTATGTTGTTCTCCTTCGTATTCAGTTGGCCTGTCAGGCACTGGCCTTGTGTACGTGTTTGGTGATGGCGCCAAGCAATTCGTCCTTGGTGAACGGTTTGGTCAGGTATTGCTCGGAACCGACAATGCGGCCGCGCGCCTTGTCGAACAGGCCGTCCTTGCTGGACAGCATGATCACCGGCGTGTTGCGGAAATTCTGGTTGTTCTTGATCAGGGCGCAGGTCTGGTAGCCGTCCAGTCGCGGCATCATGATATCGACGAAAATAATATCCGGGCGATAGTCGGCAATTTTTCCCAGCGCCTCAAACCCGTCAACGGCGGTGATCACCTCACAGCCGGCCTTTTTCAACAAGGTCTCCGCGGTACGGCGGATCGTCTTGCTGTCATCTATGACCATGACATTGAGGCCGGTGTATTCACCGGATGATTGCGTCTCGTTGGCCACCCGTCCCCCTAACTCATTAAAAATTCAGTCATTATTGACGAAATCAACAATTATAGTGTTAATATTTAGCACAAATATCAGGAAGTATCCATAAGTTACTGCAGGAAGTATCCATAACTTACTGCTTATACAGTAAATATTCAGCGATTTGATCGTTGTTTCGGGGCCCACATGAGGGCCGGCCCGCGAGGCGACAATCTCTTCCAATACAGCAACATTTTCCATGTTTTACTTATTAAAGACCTTCCTGCCGACTTCGTCCAGCTATTACGGCAAATTTCATTCTCTCAAGCGCAATAGGCTAACATGTTATGAACTTATCTGGAGAGGGGAAACCCATGCCCATCCGAATCGGCGTCGTCATGGACCCGATCGCCCATATCAAGGTGGCCAAGGACAGCAGCCTGGCGATGCTGCGCGAGGCGGCCCGCCGGGGCTGGGAACTCGTCTATATGGAACTGGCGGATCTGTACCTCGATAATGACCGGGGCATGGCGCGCATGCGCCCGCTGCAGGTATTCGAGGATGATAGCCGCTGGTTCGCGCTTGGCGAACCCGCAATCGCGCCGCTGGGTGAGCTCGACGTGATCCTGATGCGCAAGGACCCGCCGTTCGATACCGAATACCTGTACGCTACCTATATCCTCGAGGCAGCGGAGCGCGCCGGCACCCTGGTCGTCAACAAACCGTCCAGCCTGCGCGATGCGAATGAAAAACTGTTTGCCACACAGTTCCCGGACTGCATCGCACCGTCACGTGTAGCGCGCGATGCCGACACGCTGCGCGCGTTCATTGCCGAACATAAGGACGTTATCTTCAAACCGCTCGGCGAGATGGGCGGCGCCTCGATCTTCCGCGTCCGTGAAGGCGATCCGAACACCAGCGTCATCATCGAGACGCTGACCGGCTATGGCAGCCGCTATATCATGGCGCAGCGCTTTATCCCGGAAATCAGCGCGGGTGACAAACGTATCCTGCTCATCGACGGTGAACCCGTGCCGTATGCACTGGCGCGGATCCCGGCCCCCGGGGAAACCCGTGGTAACCTTGCAGCTGGCGGCAGGGGCGTCGGTGTGGAACTGAGCGCACGTGATCGCGAGATCTGCGCATGTGTGGCGCCGGTCCTGCGTGACATGGGCCTGCTATTCGTCGGTATTGATGTGATCGGTGATTACCTGACCGAGATCAACAGCACCAGTCCTACCTGCATCAGGGAACTCGATGCCCAGTACGGGCTTAACATAAGCGGTCAACTCATGGATGTGATCGAAAAATTAATATCATGAAATTACGCAGCTTCTTATTGAAATCATTACTCTGGTTAATCCTTGCCCTGCTGCCGATGGCGTGCAGCCAGCCCGAGCCGCCCGTGTTCCAGGAAACCGTGCTCAGCTTCGGCACGCTCGTGGAAGTCACCATGTATGGCGTCGAGGAGGATCAGGCCAACCGTGCCTATAACGCCATCCTCGATGACCTGAATTACATGCACAATACCTGGCATGCCTGGCAACCGAATGCCCTGGCCCGCATCAACAACCTGCTGCAAACCGGCGCGAAATTTTCCCTCGCGCCCTCTGTCCTGCCATTGATTGTCGAAGCCCGTGAGCTTTCCGCACAAAGCCACGGCCTGTTCAACCCGGCGATCGGCAAGCTGGTCAGGTTGTGGGGCTTTCACGCCGAGTTTTATGAAGACGCGCAGCCACCCGAGGCAGAGCAGATCCAGGCCCTGCTCGATGCCGCGCCGGGCATGCAGGACATCCATATCGAGGGCCTGAGCATGTATGGCAGCAACCCGCAGCTGCAACTCGACTTTGGCGCCTTTGCCAAGGGCTACGCCGTGGATGTGGTCATCGAGCATTTGCGCGAATTCGGTATTGAAAACGCCATCATCAATGCCGGCGGAGATCTGCGTGCTATCGGCAGCCGCGGCGAGCGCCCCTGGCATATCGGCATTCGTCACCCCGATGGCAAGGGCGTGATCGCCTCGCTCGACCTGCAGGGCGATGAAAGTGTGTTTACCTCGGGCAATTACGAGCGTTATTACGAGATGGATGGCAAACGCTACCACCACATCATTGATCCGCGCACGGGTTATCCTGCCGAAGGTACGCAGTCGGTCACCGTGTTGCATGACAAGGGCAGCATCGCCGATGCCGCTGCCACAGCGCTGTTCGTCGCCGGCCCGGACGCATGGCCGGCAATTGCCAGGGACATGGGTATTGAACATGTCATGCTGATTGCCGATGACGGGCGTGTGCAGATGACCCCGGCCATGCAAGCGCGGATCAAGTTTGAAGTTGAACCTGCGCCACAACTCGAGATCATCCCCCTGCAATGAAACACCCCCTGCCGCCACGCTTCAGTGTCAGTGACATACTCATCACGCTGCTTGGTAGCGTGATGGTCGTCAGCCTGTATTTCCAGCAATGGGGAACACAGGGCAACGAGCAGCTACATGCCGTGATCCAGCACCTCGATCATGCGCCTGTACGGCTGTCCCTGCTCGACGATACGCAGCTGACGGTACAGGGCCGGCTTGGCCCGAGTACGCTGCAAGTGCGCGATGGCCGGATCCGCTTCCTCGATTCACCCTGTAACCAGCGCCTGTGTATCCATCGCGGCTGGCTCGCCCACAGCGGCGATGCCACGGCCTGCCTGCCCAACGGTGTCAGCGTCGTGCTGCACGGCGTGGCGCGTCGTTATGACAGCATCAACTTTTAACATCAGTGATGAGGATCAACGCATCGCTCGCCTGGCGGCGCTGGCGATCGTCATCCACGTCGCGGAAAGCGCGCTGCCCAGCCCGCTGCCCGGCATCAAACCCGGCTTTGCCAATATCA
>JASFJH010000161.1:0-5390 GCA_050122215.1 Granulosicoccaceae bacterium
AACCCGGCCACATATACCGGCCTGTTCACGCCGATCCGCGAGCTGTTCGCCGGTACCCCGGAAGCGCGCTCGCGCGGCTACACGCCGGGGCGCTTCAGTTTCAACGTCAAGGGCGGACGCTGCGAGGCCTGTCAGGGCGATGGCGTGATCAAGGTCGAGATGCACTTCCTGCCCGATATCTACGTACCCTGCGATGTCTGCAAGGGCAAGCGCTACAACCGCGAGACCCTCGAGGTGCGTTACAAGGGCCGCACCATCCACGAGGTGCTCGACATGACCGTCGAGGACGCGCTCGAGTTTTTCAGCAAGGTGCCGGTCATTGCCCGCAAGCTGCAGACGCTCATGGATGTCGGCCTGTCCTATATCCGCCTCGGCCAGAATGCGACGACCCTGTCCGGTGGTGAGGCACAGCGCGTCAAGCTCTCTCGCGAGCTGTCGAAGCGCGACACGGGCCGCACCCTGTATATCCTTGATGAACCGACCACCGGCCTGCATTTCCACGACATCCGGCAACTGCTAAGCGTCCTGCACCGCTTGCGCGATCACGGCAATACGATTGTCGTCATCGAGCACAACCTCGATGTCATCAAGACCGCCGACTGGATCATCGACCTCGGTCCGGAAGGCGGCGATCGCGGTGGTGAAATCCTGGTTGCTGGCAGCCCGGAACAGGTTGCCGCGCACAAGGGCTCGCATACAGGTGATTTCCTGCGCCAGTTACTTTCTGGCGCCTGAACACCTACAGTTTGTACGTCAATAATTGAATAGTTTCCTTACAGACATAGTGGAACTATGTTATATAGTGGTGCGTAAATGGGAGGGGATTATTTCCCACGATGAATAACGGCATACCGGTTAACAACAGGGAGCGTCACCGTGCGCGTAGCATTACTCGAAGATGAGCCGCATATAGCCGAAGTGGTGAAATTATGGATCGAAGAAGAGGGTCACCAGTGTCAGCGCTTTGGTGACGGTCGTTCGATGATCAATACTCTGAAAAAAGAGAGCTTTGATCTGCTCATACTCGACTGGCTGGTGCCGGAGATAGATGGTGAAGGCGTACTCAAATGGGTACGGGAACACATCAACTGGGACATTCCCGTAGTCTTTATGACACAGCGCGATAACGAGGAAGATATCGTCAAGATCCTCTCGCTCGGCGCCGACGATTATCTCACCAAACCGCTCCGCCACAAGGAAATGATGGCCCGTGTTACGGCGCTGGCACGCCGCGCCCATGTGCTTGATGAGGATACGGGCAGCCACGCGCTCGATTACGGCCCCTACCACATCGACCTGATGGCCAACACGGTTACCGTCAATGGCAAGCCCATAAAGCTCACGCAAAAGGAATACGAACTCGTGATCTTTTTGTTCCGTAACCTGGGCCGGATCGTGTCACGCAACCATATGCTGGAGAGTGTCTGGGGGCATTCCGAGGGTATCAATACCCGCACGGCCGACACGCACGTCAGCCGTATCCGCAACAAACTCGGACTGGTACCGGAAAACGGCTGGCGGATTAACGCGATTTACCACCACGGCTACAGGCTGGAACAGCTCGAACCAGAAGACGAGCCCCGGGCCCAGGCTCACTAGCCAGACCTCAGATCGCCCGGCTCTGCGCCACGACTGAAACCTTCAATAGTTCCTTCATGACCTTGCGCAGCGCGATCCGTTGTTGCGGCGGCAGACGCATCCAGTCGGACGCTATATCAAAGGCTTCCTGGCTGAGTTCACCGGCGCTGCGCGTGATCGCGGTCTGTTCAATGGCCTCTTCCGGCTCTGCATCGCAGGGCAACGGGTATTTCTCGCCCTGTCCCGAGAACAGCCAGTTCGAACGAACCTCGAGCATGTTCGCCATTTTTACCATCTTCGAGGTCGGCGGGAATTCCTGGCCCTCGAGCCATTTTTTTGCAACGCGGTGGCTTACACCCAGCATGCGGACCAGTGCCGACTGGCGGCCCATGCCCTTTTGCGGAATACCTGCGTCATCGAGCGCTTCGTTGAGGCGTGCAGCAAATTTCTGTTTTTCTGTGTTGTTCATGTAACAACCCTCCCTGTCACGACCAGTTGTTATTGTGATCGGATCGTGTACACGGATTGTACACAGCGTCCCCGGTTGATCTCAACCGCCTGCCCTGACTACCTCGACTTCCGCACCAGGCGCCAGCCCCAGTTCATCTGCGGCGCGGCCACGATTCACCGCGATCTCGACCAGGCCGTTGGCATTTTTGTACCAGAATGCCTGTCCCCGGCCTGCCTCGGCAAAGGTACGGGCAAAGGCCAGTTGCCGGCCTGTGCCCGTCACCTGCAAGATAGCGTCCCTTGGCACCGTATTCGCCCTGAGCCCTGTCATGGCGTTGCCAAACGGGTCGATATATACGACCTCGGGCAAATCCTCGGGCCAATGCCCAGTCGCGCAACGACCACCCGCCAGCGGTTCACCCGGCGGAGTCTCACCGCGCGCCAGCATGGCTGCAACCGGTGCAAACAGGTCCCGGCCATGGAAACTCGCCGACAACTGCGTCGGCCGCCAGTCGATCGACCACCATTGCCACTGCGTGGCACGCGCGGCCAGGACATTCAATAGGCCGTTATCTGGCGCGACAAACCAGCGCCCGTCGGCCTGCAGCGCGACCGGCTCACGCTGGGAACTGCCCACGCCCGGGTCGACGACACACACAAACACGTCGCCGGGGGCGAATTCATCCACATAGGCCGGCAACAGGTAGGCGGCAGCCTGTACCTGCCCGGCCGGAATATCCTCGACCAGGGAGATTACCGGCACACCCGGCGCCTCACGCTGCAGCACTGCCTGCATCTGCCCGGTATAGGGGCCACCCGGGCCAAAATCTGTGAACAAAACCAGCATTCGGACAGCATAACGCAAATCCGCATCCGACAGGAATCAGGGATATCCGCAATGCGCCGATGATGCACGGGCAAAAAAAAGCCGGGCGCTCACTGCCCGGCTTTTGCCTCGAACCATCGGAGATGGTTGAGGTACTCATAATGAACCCGCAGGGTTCTATGAGCTAATTCATTTGAAGACGCTTATTCAGCGACGTCACCCGCTTCGGCATGTTCCGGGCGGTCAACGAGTTCGACGTAGGCCATCGGCGCCTTGTCACCACTGCGGAATCCACACTTGAGGATACGCAGGTAGCCACCTGGACGTTCGTTGTAGCGCGGACCGAGTTCATCGAACAACTTGCTGACCATCTCACGATCACGCAGACGTGAATAGGCCAGACGACGGTTGGCAACGCTGTCCTTCTTCGCCAGTGTGATGAGTGGTTCAGCCACACGACGCAGTTCCTTCGCCTTCGGCAAAGTGGTCTTGATCAGTTCGTGGCGCATCAGTGATGCCGCCATGTTAGTGAACATGGCCTTGCGATGGCTGCTGTTTCGGTTCAGTTGACGACCGGATTTACGATGTCGCATCGTTAATTACCTCAAAACGTATTCTGTATCAGGCAGACTGCTTTTCTTCCTGCAGACTTGCCGGCGGCCAATTCTCCAGACGCATGCCAAGTGACAATCCGCGCTGGGCCAAAACTTCCTTGATCTCGGTGAGTGACTTCTTGCCGAGGTTAGGTGTTTTTAACAACTCAACCTCGGTACGCTGGATCAGGTCACCGATGTAATAAATGCTTTCTGCCTTCAGGCAGTTGGCTGAACGTACGGTCAGTTCGAGATCATCAACCGGACGCAACAGTACCGGATCGATTTCTGCTTCCTTCTCTTCCGGCAGCGCCTCTTCCTTGCCCTTCAGGTCAACAAAGATAGACAGCTGGTCCTGCAGGATGTTCGCTGCGCGTCGGATAGCCTCTTCCGGATCAATCGTACCGTTAGTAGTGATATCGATGATCAGTTTGTCCAGGTCGGTACGCTGTTCAACACGGGCGCTGTCGACACTGTAGTTAACACGCAGTACCGGGCTGAAGCTGGCATCAAGCTGCAGGCGACCAATCGGACGTTCTTCCTCTTCGAAAGTTTCACGGGCAGTCGCCGGTACGTAGCCACGGCCTCGCTCAACCTTCAGGGACATGTTGAGTTCGCCACTCTTGGTCAGGTTGGCGATCACAAGATCCGGGTTCTTGATTTCGACATCGTGAGTAAGCTCGATGTCGGCAGCTGTAACGACACCCGGACCCTTCTTGCTCAGGCTCAGGGTAAATTCGTCACGGCCATGTGCCACAATTGCCAGGTTCTTCAGGTTGAGCATGATATCAATCACGTCTTCCTGGACACCCTCGATCGAGGTGTATTCATGCAGTACGCCGTCGATTTCGACCTCGCTGACCGCATAGCCAGGCATGGAAGACAGCAGGATACGACGCAGCGCGTTACCCAGGGTATGACCAAAACCACGCTCGAGCGGTTCCAGTGACACCTTGGCATTGCGATCGTTAACTACCTGCACATCTACGACGCGCGGCTTGAGAAACTCTGTAACTGAACCTGACATAAAGAGGTCCTCTCTCCTGGGTTATCTGGCTTACTTGGAGTACAACTCGACCACGAGATGCTCATTGATCTCGGCCGGCAAGTCACTGCGTTCCGGTGCATTCTTGAAGACACCGGCAAGCTTCTTCGCATCAACCTCGAGCCACTCGGGCAGGCCGCGCTGCTCGGAAAAACCAACTGCACTTTTGATACGCAGTTGTTCCCTGGCCTTGTCGGCAACAGCTACTTCATCGCTGGCCTTCAGCTGGTATGAAGGAATGGTCACACGATTGCCATTCACAGTGATCGCACCATGGCGGACGAGCTGGCGTGCTTCAGTACGTGAAACACCAAAGCCCATGCGATAGACAACATTGTCGAGACGGGATTCGAGCAGCTTCAACAGGTTTTCACCAGTTGAACCCATAAGGCGATCCGCTTCCTTGTAGTACAGACGGAACTGCTTTTCGAGCACACCATAAACACGACGCAGCTTTTGCTTTTCACGCAACTGCAAAGCATAGTCTGAAAGACGTGTACGGCGCTGGCCGTGCTGACCCGGAGGGAAAGCGCGGGATTCGATCGCACACTTGCTTGTGTAGCACTTTTCACCTTTCAGAAAAAGCTTTTCGCCTTCACGGCGACACAAGCGGCATTTTGCACCTATATATCTGGCCAACGTTCGTCTCCTGCTTAAACGCGTCGTTTCTTCGGCGGACGGCACCCGTTATGCGGGATCGGCGTCACGTCGGAGATATTGGTAATCTTGAAACCGAGGTTATTGAGTGCGCGCACTGTCGACTCACGCCCCGGACCTGGGCCCTTCACGTTCACTTCGAGGTTCTTCATGCCCATTTCCTGGACCATTTTACCGACGCGCTCTGCTGCAACCTGGGCTGCGAACGGGGTGCTCTTGCGAGAACCACGAAAACCTGAAC
>JASFJH010000162.1:0-5388 GCA_050122215.1 Granulosicoccaceae bacterium
CATTGAAGTCGAGGGCGGTTTCCGTGGTGTTGGCGATATCCGGATAGAGTTTCCGGGCCAGTTCGCGCACGTTGTCGCGGCGTTCCTCGCCATTGATGATACGCTGGTAGAGGCCAAAATGACCGATTGCCAGGTAGTCGACGAGGATCTGGCAGAACTCGTCAAGCCGTTCCCGCCACTGCTCAAAGTTGTCCGGGTCATCAAAAGGCTCGACTCCGGCCAAACGGCAAAACGCGACCAGCATCTGGTCACGTTCATCAGCCAATTGCCGGCTCAGCTGTTGTGCGCCAGCACGACGATTCTCTCCGGTGTGCCCTGTCCGGGTGCCTTCCATCATTATTATTGTATCTCCCGCGTCATTGGCGCGTAGTCCGGGTTCACTATAACGGGTTGTTGCAGTTTTGTTAACGTGATTTATTAATAATCAAGTAATTTCGTTATTTATAACATGCTAATTAATAACAAAAATATACCTGCAGCACATAGAAATTCCGGTTTGATCGGGATATAGTCAGGTGCTGCATCGGGGGATGTTGTACGAGGGAAATACTCAGGATGTCTCTCGTTTGCAAAGCGTTACAGTGGAAGTGATTCAAGAGGTACAGGATATGCAGACGGGTATAGTCAAGTGGTTCAACGATTCAAAAGGTTACGGTTTTATCTGTCCCAATGAAGGTGGCGAAGATGTGTTCGTACATTTTTCGGCCATCCAGGGTGAGGGTTATCGCACCCTGGCAGAAGGACAGAATGTAAACTTCGAGGCTGAAAAGGGCCCGAAGGGCTGGCAGGCAACCCAGGTCGACAAGTCGACCAGCTGATTGCCGGACCGTACCGCAGTCACTACTGCGGTATCCCGGGTAACAGTCCGTTTCCTCTTCCAGTGGTGGTGCGCTACTGCGTAATACCCCATTGGCGGGCTTGTTGCGGCCCGGCCGGTCGTAACCTTGCTGCTGCGGCAGATCCGCCTGTTTCCAGCAATTTCCATGCGCCCGCCCGGCCGATCAGCGTGGTTGGCGTCACGCTGCCTCCGACAGCATGCTTGATTCCCTGGAATGTGCCCATATTTCAGTAGCAGAAATATCTTCCAGCAGAGACAGGAAAAGCCTGAATCGCTGAGTTTTCCTGTATAATGCGCGCCCCATTGCCCCCGCCGCCCGGAGACCGTAGTACTGTGACAGAGCAAATTCGTAACATCGCAATTATTGCCCACGTTGACCATGGCAAGACGACCCTGGTCGACAAGCTGCTGCAGCAGTCCGGTACGCTGGATAGTCGTGGTGGTTTTGAAGAACGCGTCATGGACTCCAATGACCTGGAGAAGGAACGCGGCATTACCATCCTGGCCAAGAACACGGCGATCCGCTGGCAGGACCAGCGCATCAATATCGTCGACACCCCCGGCCACGCCGACTTCGGTGGTGAGGTCGAGCGCGTCCTGTCGATGGTCGATTCCGTGTTGCTGCTCGTTGATGCCCGTGAAGGGCCGATGCCGCAGACCCGCTTCGTGACACAGAAGGCACTCGAACGTGGCCTGCATCCAATCGTCGTCGTCAACAAGATCGACCGTGAAGGGGCACGCCCTGACTGGGTCGTGGACCAGACCTTCGACCTGTTCGACCGTCTTGGCGCCACCGACGAACAGCTCGACTTCCCGGTCGTATATGCCTCGGCGCTGGGCGGCTATGCCGGCCTCGAAGCCGATGTACACGACGGCGACATGACGCCGTTGTTCGAAACCATCGTCAAGCATGTGGAACCGCCCAAGGTTGATGTCGACGGGCCATTCCAGATGCAGGTCAGCCAGCTCGACTACAACAGCTATGTTGGCGTGATCGGTATCGGTCGTATCACGCGTGGCAAGGCCCGCAACAATATGCCGGTGAACGTGGTTGACCGCGAGGGCAAGACCCGTAGTGGCCGCATCCTGCAGGTACTTGGTTTCCTTGGCCTGGATCGCATTGAGGTCGACGAGGCACATGCCGGCGACATCATCGCCTTTACCGGCATGGAACAACTTAATATCTCCGATACGTTGTGCGACCCGAATCATGTTGAGGCCCTGCCGCCGCTGACGGTGGATGAGCCGACCGTGACCATGACTTTCCAGGTGAACAAGTCGCCGTTTGCCGGCAAGGAAGGCAAGTTCGTCACCTCGCGCCAGATCCGTGAGCGCCTGGATCGCGAACTCAAGCATAACGTGGCGCTGCGCGTTGAAGATACCGACGACCCGGACAAGTTCCGTGTCTCCGGGCGCGGTGAACTGCACCTGTCGATCCTGATCGAGAATATGCGCCGCGAGGGCTATGAGCTCGGTGTGTCACGTCCCGAGGTGATCATCAAGGAGATCGACGGCGTACTGTCTGAACCGTATGAACAGTTGACCGTCGACATTGAAGATCAGCACCAGGGCACGGTCATGGAGAAGCTTGGCGAACGCGGCGGCGAACTGAAGAACATGTTACCGGACGGCAAGGGAAGGGTGCGCCTCGACTTTATCATCCCGGCGCGTGGCCTGATCGGTTTCCGTACCGAGTTTCTGACCGCCACGCAGGGTACCGGCCTGTTGTATAACGTGTTTGATCACTATGCCCCCGTGAGGGGCGGCAGCTTCGGGCAACGCATCAACGGCGTGTTGATTGCCAACGGCCCGGGCAAGGCGCTGGCCTATGCACTGTTCAACCTGCAGGATCGCGGCCGCCTGTTTATCGGTCATGGCGAGGAAGTTTACGAGGGGATGATCATCGGCATTCACTCGCGCGACAACGACCTCGTGGTCAACCCGCTCAAGGCCAAGCAGTTGACCAATATCCGGGCTGCCGGCACGGATGAAAATATCCAGTTAACACCGCCGATTCGCATGACGCTGGAACAGGCGCTCGAGTTTATCGATGACGATGAGCTGGTTGAAGTCACGCCCAAATCGATCCGCCTGCGCAAGAAACTGCTCAAGGAACATGAGCGCAAAAAGGCCAGCCGCGCCGCAAGCTGATTGCTGAATGTTGATGCCCTAACCTTCCTCCCGAAGGTTCAGGGCATCATCATTCACCGATCATTGATCATCAATGTATTATTTCTCTTCGGTACGGGTAGCCGCGTCTTGTTTGTTGCATTGTTCAACATCGGCGCGCCAGCGGTTCTTCTCGTCCCAGTTTTCGTCATCAATCATATGGCCGCAGGTCGCGCAGACAAACTCGAGGATCTGACAGTCCTTGTGCACCGGCTCGATGTCCTCCTGCGCAAAGACGGCGGCCGGCTCTGCCTGTAGCAGGCTGCTGCCGGCCAGCAGGCCGGCGAGTGACAGTTGTTGCAGCGCGAAACGCATTATTTGCCGGGTTTGATAAGAATCACGGTGTAACCGAGTTGGCGATAGTCATTGATCTGCGCCGGGCCGGCGGCCGAGACATCGATGTATTCGGGAAAGGCCTCCGCCGCGACATTGTTCCAGTTGGCATAGGTTTCACATACATGCACACTGATACCACTGTCCCTGACCAGGCTTTGTACCTGTTTGTGTACATCGCTGTTCTTGCTGGCATTGTCGCGGGTCAGGGCAAATTGTTCGCGGCCATGGGTGACCACGGCGATCGACAGTTCCGGAAATCTCTCGCGTAACCGTTGGCTGTAGCGCTGTACGCGGGGAATGGCCACCTCGAGAAAGCCGGCATCGCCACTGACAATTTCAAACACAATGCCGTCCGGCGCAGTGTCCTGTTTCAGTAGCGTTTCGACCCGGGGGGTGGCCATGGCCTGGGTCGTGAACAACGTCAACAGCAGGCTCAGACTGATCGCCTGGAATGAATGCTTTTTCATTGTAATGCTACGTACCTTCTAATAATCCCAGCACAGTGAGACACAAATGTCTCGCCATAAGTTCCAGCTATAAAAGAAATTTATCAAAAAACTTGCCGTATTTTGCTTGTTTCGCCGGGCGTGAACGTCATAATGGTTTGGCCGTGTTGGGACGGCTGACATACTTTATATAACAAACCAATATTCAGGTGGAATCTTTTATGCAGTATTCAAACCCCTTTACGAAACGATTGTTTCTGTCGTTGCTGGGCGCCTGGCTCGCTGTGGCCAGCGTCATGGTTCATGCTGAAGAACCGTGGCTGCGTCCTTATGTGCTGGTTTCCAGTGCCAGCGGTGATGTCAAGGCCAGGGCGGCCGAGGTGAAATCCGCACTGACGGCGGCCGGCTTCGAGGTGGCAGGCAGCTATAGCCCGTATGCCGGTGCTGAAGTGATCGGCGCGACCAATGATTCCCTCAAGGCGATTGCCGCAAAGAGTGAGTTTGGTGGTTACGGCGCTGTCGTACGTATTGCTGTAACTCAGCATGGTGACCAGGTGCAGACCAGTTATTTCAATCCATCCTGGATGGCCGCCGCCTATCGCATGCAGGGTGACCTTTCGGGCATCAAGGCTGCGCTCGACGAGGCGCTGGGTGGCAGCAAACAGGTATTTGGTGCCGAGGAGCCGGGCTGGAAGGACAGTGATTTGCGCAAGTATCACTTCATGGTATTCATGCCGTACTTCGATGACCATAATGAACTCGCCGATCACGGCTCCTATGATGAGGCGATTGCCGCCGTGGAAGCCGGGCTGGCCGCGGGCAAGGGCGGCACAAGCAAGGTGTATCGTGTCGATGTCCCGGGCAAGCAGGAAACGGTCTATGGCGTGGCCCTGACCGGAGAACCGGCCGGTGATGAACATGTCATGAACATCATTGACTTCAAGGATATGAAGCAGACCGCCCACCTGCCGTATGAGTTGCTCGTATCGGGTGGCAAGGTCTATGCGTTGCATGCCAAGTTCCGGATCGCGGTGAACTTCCCGGATCTGACCATGAACACCTTCATGAAGATCTCGGATGCCCCGAATGCGATCGAGGACGCGCTGACCGCAGCTGCCCACGGCAAGTAGGCGGGCTGTTTGCTTTATCGGACCGGGGCCTGTGGCCCCGGTTTTTTTATTCCCCCCTGTAGCATTTGCCCTGTGCGCAAGTTACTGCCATATTCTGTATTCAGGGGATGCCGAAGCGGAGAAAGGACGTGGCCAAAGCTGAAATCAAGTCGTTGACGCCCAAACAGGCGTGGCAACTGGTCCAGGATGACCCGCGGGCAGTACTTATCGATGTACGTTCCAATATGGAGTACCTGTTCATTGGCCACCCTACAGGTGCTATCAGTATTCCCTGGATCGATGAACCGGATTGGGTGGTAAACCCACATTTTTCTGCAGAAGTCCGCAAGCTGTTGCTCGGCGGTATCAGTTGCCATGACGAGGTGGGCTGTGCACCGGTCGTTTTGATATGCCGCAGCGGCAAGCGTTCACTGGAAGCCGGTGAGTGTTTGTTACAGGAAGGCTTTACCGAAGTCTATAATGTCGAGGA
>JASFJH010000163.1:0-5374 GCA_050122215.1 Granulosicoccaceae bacterium
ATCCGGGTTGTAGGCCTCGTGCGCGTCCTCGCTCTTTTTCTCCGCGGGCGTGACCGGGAACAGCGCCACGGCCGGGATGCCGAGCCCGACCAGTTCGCCGGCTTCCTTGAGCAGCTCGTCGATGCTGAGCCGCTCGATGCCGGGCATGCTCGCGACCGGCTCGCGTTGGCCCTTGCCCTCGAGCACGAACATCGGGTAGATGAGGTCATCCACGCTCAGCGTGGTTTCGCGCATGAGGCGGCGCGAGAAATCATCGCGGCGCATGCGGCGCATACGCATCTGGGGGAAGCGGCCATGGCCGACATCGGTTTTGCTCACGACAAACTCCGGCTTGGATACGGGTAAGTGAGGGCTATCCTACCCGAGCCGGGCGGGCAAGAGAACCTTGTGGCTATGCCAGGCCTGGAATTGTGTTCAGTTTTCCAGCTGGTAAATAATCCACGGCTGCAGGATCAGGGCGATCACGAGCGCGCTCAGGGCATCCCGGTACCCGCTTAACTCAAACAGGTTGACCAGATCAGGCCCAAACGCGACCAGCGCACTGATGGCTACGGCAAATGCGAATAAACGATTCATGACGACTCCAAAATACAACCAGAAGCATTCACGCGTGGTGCGTTGCAAGGTATTATCGGCTGTCACGCAGCCGGTCTTCGCGGCCTGGCGCACACAACCAGTGAGAGCCTGGTCACAAAAACAACAATTGCTGCCGGGTGGAGAGCCGAATGCCGGTATTTCGTTTTATCGCCAACCAGATGGCGCCCCTGACCCTGCTCGGCGCCGTGCTCGCCTTTGTCTGGCCGCCGCTGTTCCTGATCTTCAAGGATGTGTTCCTGTGGTTGTTCGCCGCCACCATGTTTGCGCTCGGTATCGTGCTGCGCCAGCAGGAACTGCGCGCTACCGTGCGCGAGCCGGGCAAGATTACCGCCGGTGTGCTGACCCAGTACTCGGTCATGCCCGTGCTCGGTTTCGCCGCGGCCAGCAGCGGCCTGGTGTCGCCGGAGATCGCGCTCGGATTTGTGATCGTCGCCTGCGCGCCCGGCGCGATGGCGAGCAATGTCATCGTCTACCTGGCCGGCGGTGCGGTCGCCTACTCGATTGCGCTGACCACGGTGGCCACTGTCCTGTCACCGCTGCTCACGCCGGCGCTCGTGAAGTGGCTCGGCGGGGCATTCCTGCCCGTGCAGTTCTGGCCGCTTATGCTGACCATCATCAAGACCGTGCTCGTGCCACTGCTGCTCGGCATGCTGGTGCGGCGCTGGCTCGAGGCCCGGCATGGCCGGCAGCTGGTATTGGCCAGCGAGATTGCGCCGGCGGTGGCGGCCCTCGCGATTATTATTATTTGCAGCTACGCCGTGGCGGCAAACGTGGAACGCATCAGGGAGGTCGGCGGCGTGGTGATCATGCTGGTCGTGGTGGTCAACGCGCTGGGCTACCTGCTCGGTTACGGCCTGGCCCGGCTGTATGGCTTTGATACCCGCCACCGGCTGACCCTGGCCATTGAAATCGGCATGCAGAATGCCGGGCTGGGCGTGGCGCTCGCACTCGCGCACTTCCCGCCGCAAACGGCCCTGCCCGGCGCGCTGTTTGCGTTCTGGTGCGTGCTGACGGCAGCCGGGGCCTCGGCCTGGCTCAAGCGGCGGCATGCCCATGCGGCATAGTCATACATTTTGGCTATAAACGCGGGAGTAAATCCTTGCTATTATTAGGGATTGAGGGTTTTCTTGTCGCCCTGGATATTTTACAAAAATAATTGTGTGACGGATGGTCATGGCAACAATCAAGGTTGATGTGGGTGAGTTGCGCACGGGCATGTATGTGGCCGAGCTGGATCGCCCGTGGCTGGAGTCCCCGTTTTTATTCCAGGGCTTTCTGCTCGACAATGATGAGGATATTGAACGGGTACGTGAGGTGTGCGAGTACGTCTTCGTCGACCCGGACAAAGGCGATGTCCCCGAACCGCAATCACACGAGTTTATCCCGCCACCGCGCCGCAGCACGACGATAATCGACTGGAAGACCCGCGAGCGCCGCGAAGTGGTGGTGCCCTTCCAGAAGGAAATCGAGAATGCCCGCCACGTACACCAGCGTACCCGCCAGCAGATTGACGTGATGTTCAGCGATGTGCGCATGGGGCGGAACCTGAACCTGGATAATGCGAAGGCCGTGGTCAGCGATATGGTCGACAGTATCGTCCGCAATCCGGATGCGATGCAGTGGCTGACCAACCTGCGCAAGCGTGACGAATACACGGCAATTCACAGCCTGAATGTCTGTATTTTCGCCCTGACCTTTGGTCGCTTCCTGGGCCTGACTGACAAGGAACTCAATGAGCTCGGCATCGGGGCGCTCATGCACGACATCGGCAAGATGCGCGTGCCGCTCGAGATCCTCAACAAGGAAGGCAAGCTGACCCGCGATGAACTTGCGATCGTGCGCGAGCACGCCATGTATGGTTATGAAATCCTGATCGAGCATGCCGACAGCCTGCCGGAAAGCGCACTGGAGGTGACCTTGTCGCACCATGAACGCAAGGACGGTACCGGATACCCGCGCAAACTCAGCGATGACTTTATTCACCTGTTTGCGCGCATTGTCGCGATCGTTGATGTCTATGATGCGATCACCTCGGATCGTGTTTACCACCATGGCATGAACAGCCTTGACGCACTCAAGCACATGTTCGAGTCACGCGGGGATCAATTCGATGCAGAACTGATTGAACAATTCATCAAGTGTATAGGTGTCTACCCGATTGGTAGCATCGTCGAACTGAACACGGGTGAAATCGGGATCGTCATCTCAGTAGCACAACGACAACGGCTGACACCGATTATCATGATCGTGCGCGATGACCAGGGCCGATCCGTATTACCGCCACGCATGCTGGATCTGCAGTTCTTTGCGCAATCCAGTGAGAATGAGGACGCACGGGGGCTCGAAATCCGGCGCGTGCTTGAGCCCGGCAAGTGCGATATCGATTTGCGCCAGTACGTGCGCGCCGAAATCCCGCTCTAGGCCACACTCTCGTCTGCATGGTGGCTGGCTGCTATGCTAGCGTCATGCGTCTGCTGTATTTGATAGTTTGCCTGTTAAGCCTGCCCGCAATTGCGGCAGACATACGCACCGTTGAAACCGCGCAGGGTGAGGTCGGTTACAGTCATTACCAGGCACAGGGTGATCGACTGTTTATCTGGGTCGCACCGGAGGCCGGTTTGCAGGACAGCGAACGCGAGGCCGCGGCACAACTCGCGCAAGACTATGCTATCGAGGTCTGGTACCCGGACCTGTTCGAGGCCAACTTCCTGCCGATCGTGCAAAGCAGCATGGATCGCATCCCGGCCGTGCAACTGGCTGACTTGTTGCAGTCTGCCACCCGCACTGACAAGCAGGTGTACTTTGTCACAAGCGGCCGCGGCGCCATCCCGGTGTTGCGCGGCATACGCCTGTGGCAGCAGGCCAACCCGGAGAGTACCCGGTTGCGGGGGGCGATCCTGCTCAGCGCGAAATTGTTTGTTGAAACCCCGGACCCGGGCAGGGCCGCCGAGCTTATGCCGATCACGAGCGCAAGCAACCTGCCACTGTTTGTTATGCAGCCGGACAAATCACCGTGGTGGTGGAAACTCGGTACAACTATCCCTGCGCTGGAACGCGGTGGCAGTCATGTCTTCGTAAAGCGTTTGCCGGGCGTGCGCGATCGGTTTTATTACCGTCCCGATGCCACGCAACAGGAGCGGGCCCTGGCCAGGCGTTTGCCGGCGATGCTCGTCGAGGCGGCCCGTCTGCTCGATACCCAGCAAGCCTCGCGTACGGCGGTGAACATACAACTCGCCGAAAAGGCCGCGCCCGAGGGCAAGAAAGAGCGTGTCCTGCAACGCTATCACGGTGATCCCGTACCGCCGCCACTCGATCTGGATAACCTCGCTGGTCAGGCACGCAGCCTGAATGACTACCGGGGCAAGGTGGTGCTCGTCAACTTCTGGGCGACGTGGTGTCCACCGTGCGTGCATGAAATGCCGTCGATGCAACGCCTGCAGGACGGTTTCAAGGACAGGCCGTTTACGATCCTCGCCGTGAACATGGCCGAGGACGAAGCAACCATCAACACGTTCCTGCGCGACAGGGTCAGGGTCGATTTCCCGATCCTGCTCGACAGCGACGGTGTCGCACTGCGCGACTGGGGCGTGTTTGCCTTCCCCACCTCGTACGTACTCGATAAGCAGGGCCGGATCCGTTATGCCCTGTTCGGCAGCCGCGACTGGGATACACCGGACGTGATCCGGATAATAAATGGAGTGATTAATGAATAATAGTATTGACCACGGAGTGCACAGGGCACACGGGGTATAAAAATTTAATTATATTTCTTTCCAACTGATAAAAATTCGCGTACTGAACTCTTAATATGCCAACCAAACTATCTGCTCTGAATTGAGCATGAATAAAAAAACAGATTTATCTGGTAGTTCCCTGTGGACCCCGTGTTCCCCGTGGTTTGTCTTTAATTTAGATCCAGTCATGTGGCTGTAGATAGTTGTCATATAGGTCCGCTTCCGGTGAGCCTGGTTCCGGTGACCAGTTGTAGCGCCACTTCACGAGTGGCGGCAGGGACATGAGGATCGACTCGGTGCGGCCGCCGGTCTGCAGGCCGAACAGCGTGCCGCGATCGAACACGAGGTTGAATTCGACGTAACGTCCCCGCCGGTAAAGCTGGAAGTCACGTTCGCGATCGCTGTAGGGGATGTCCTTGCGACGCGAGACGATTGGCTGGTAGGCGGGAATGTAGTGATCGCCGACACTGCGCATGAAGGCAAAGCTCTGTTCAAAGCCCGGCTCGTTCAGGTCGTCGAAGAACAACCCGCCGACACCGCGCGTTTCGTTGCGGTGTTTGAGGAAGAAATATTCATCGCACCACTTTTTGTAACGTGGGTAGATATCCGCACCGAACGGATCGCAGGCCGCCTTCGCGGTCTCGTGCCAGTGGATGACGTCCTCGCGGAACGGGTAGTAGGGCGTCAGGTCAAAGCCGCCACCGAACCACCAGATCGGGGCTTCACCGTCCTTCTCGGCGATAAAGAAGCGTACATTCGCGTGCGAGGTCGGCACGTACGGGTTGTGCGGGTGGATCACGAGTGACACCCCCATGGCCTGGAAGCTGCGGCCGGCCAGTTCCGGGCGTTGTGCCGTAGCCGAGGCCGGCAGGCTGTCACCGAACACATGCGAGAAGTTGATACCGGCCTGCTCGAATACCTTGCCGTTGGTCAGTACGCGGGTACGACCACCGCCACCCTGTTCGCGCTGCCAGTTATCCTCGGCGAAGCGCACCCCTCCGTCTTCTTCCTCGATGGCAGTGCAGATGCGGTCCTGCAGGTCG
>JASFJH010000164.1:0-5365 GCA_050122215.1 Granulosicoccaceae bacterium
CACGCTCACAACCGAGGTGGGTTCGGGTGTCACCGACAGCCATACGCTGTTCATCGAAACGCTCAGCCTCGCCTTCAGTGAGAAGCATCCTCTTGCCGGACAGAAGGGGCCGCTGAGTAAGCATGCACTGGAGCAGGAACCGCTGGTGCTGTTCAATACCAATTATGCGCTACGTTCACACATCGACCAGTATTGCCTTGAACACGGCATCACGCCGCACATCGCCATGGAGGCCACCTCGCTCAGCGTAATCATAGAAATGATCCGCCTCGGCCAGCTCGCCACCATACTGCCCGATACGATTGCCTGCCATCAGCATGGACTTCATTCGATATCACTGTTGCCAGAATTGCCCCATCACACGATCAGCCTGATCTGCCGCAAAGACGTGAACAAGAGTCCGGCCTGCGAGGCCTTTGAGGAGTTGGCGGCGGAATGGTCCACGGCCAGATGTAAACTCGAACCCAGACACAGACTCAGGCCCTGCCCTCTGACCGATTCCTGTGCTGAAGACAAGGCCGGGGCTAACTTCAACGAGCCACAACCGGATGCATCCGAAACCGAAGACATTGACCTGGCCGCATTCGAGGACGAAGCCGCCGACGAGAGTGTCGCGGGCGCCTGAAAGGTCTGACGTCATCAAGAAGTAAAATCTCCGGGATGGTGGTAATCCCGGGACAAAAAAAAGGACGTGCAAGCACGTCCTTTTTTTCAATTGCGAAGAAAAACGTTAGCCTTTCAGCGCGTCCTGGATGGCCTTGACCACGGCATCACTCGAGGTCGCGTTCACATCCAGCAGCATGCCTTCGTTGCGGTAGAAGTCCGCCAGCGGCGCCGTCTGTGCATCGTAGGTATCGAGACGCTTGCTGATGGCCTCCTCGGTTTCGTCATCACGCTGGATGACCGGGCTGCCACACTTGTCGCACACACCTTCGACCTTGGTCGGCTTGCTCTTCACGTTGTAGATTTCCTGGCACTCCGGGTTGGAGCAGGTCCGGCGCGTGGTCAGGCGATCGAGAATCACTTCACGCGGCACGTCGAGGTTAACGACCAGGTCGAGCTTTTCGCCCATGTCTGCGAGCATGACCTTGAGGGCCTCGGCCTGCGGAATGGTGCGCGGGAAACCGTCAAGCAGGTAACCGTTCTTGCAGTCATCTTCCTTCAGGCGTTCTGCCATGATACCCATGATCAGGTCATCCGGCACGAGCGCACCGCTGTTCATGTAATCCTGGGCCTTTTTGCCCAGCTCGGTACCGTCTTTGACAGCGCCACGCAGGATGTCGCCGGTCGAGATCTGTACTGAACCGTCCAGTGCGGTCAGCATTTTCGCGACAGTGCCCTTACCGGCGCCCGGTGCGCCCAATAGAATCAGTTTCATGACATGCTCCTTAAACTCGTGCTTTTCAGGATAGTGGCAGGCGTGCAGCGGGCCCACCGTGAAAAAATCAGTCCCGCATTGTGCCTGCTCGGGCGCATGGCTGACAATAAAATCGCTTTCAGGGGGCAAAGAATAAACTAATCCCCCCTGTATCTCGCGGTCTTTGGGGCTTGCAGGAGCCGGGCGGGGATTGAACAATGGAGCGGTATCTCGCGTTTTCCAGGGAGCTGCCGCAATGCCCACGATTCTGCGCCTCGGCACTTGCCTATTATTACTTGCCGGCCTGCAAAGCGCCTGCCGCAGTGCCACAGCGCCCTCACCCCCTGCCACCGTCGCTGCTGTGGATCTCGTGCGCTATACCGGCACC
Organism: Granulosicoccaceae bacterium; assembly: GCA_050122215.1. Classification (GTDB taxonomy): domain Bacteria; phylum Pseudomonadota; class Gammaproteobacteria; order AKS1; family AKS1; genus JASFJH01. Next base: position 1,746 of record JASFJH010000164.1, read on the forward strand.
TGGTATGAGATCAAAAAAATCCCGAACCGTTTCCAGGACCATTGCCAACGCGATACCACCGCAACCTATAGCTTGCGTGATGATGGCCTGTTGTCGGTTGTGAATGCCTGTACCGACAACAACAACCTGCGCGATGAAGCCGTTGGCGTGGCGCGTATCGTTGATAGTGCATCGAATGCCAAGCTCGAAGTGAGTTTTGTTGAACTGCTCGGTCTGCATTTGTTCTGGGGAGATTACTGGATAATCGAACTCGCCGATGATTACCGTTACGTGATAGTCGGCACGCCGAATCGCAAATACGGCTGGGTACTGGCGCGGAATAAAACCGTGCCGGCAGCAGATCATGCCCGTATCGAGAAGCGGTTGCGCGAACAGGGCTATGATCCGCGGGCGTTTATCGCAAGCCCACAGTCACCCTGACGCACAGGGTTCACTGGTGTGAGTGTGACGTACTCATTTGTGCCTCGTACTGCGCGGCACGTCGTTCTGCCTCGGCGAACTGGTCCTGTTGCATCTGCGCGGACACAACAAAGCGTAACTGCTCGGCATCATCGTCACCGCGCATCACCGCGAGCGTCAACCAGGCCCAGGCCTCGACGAGGTCCTCGGCAACGCCGCGTCCTTCCGCGTACACGAGGCCGAGCGCGTACATCGCATGCGTGTTGCCCTGCAGGGCCTTTTCACGGATCTCCTCGACCAGCGCGGGATCATTGCGCAGCAACACGATGTCCTTGAGAAAATCTTTTTCCTGGCCGGGCATGGTCAGATCCGGTTGCGCAGCATGAGTTCGCGCGGGTGCGGGTTCAGGTAGTACTGGCTGGCCAGGTAGTCGTTCGGGTAGAGGCGCTGGTAGTGCTGGATCATGGTCATCGGCACGATCAGCGGCACGCGTTCGTTGCGATAGTCGTCGATCAAGTCCAGCAACTCCTGCTTGTCGTGCTCACCGAGATGTTTCTTGTAGTACCCCATGATGTGCATGAGCACATTGCTATGCGTCTTCGGGCTCGCCAGTTGTTTGAGCGCTTTCATGAGCATGCCGATGTAGTCATGCGCGAGCGCCTGCAGATTAACCGTGCCGACCTCGGCGACGAGGCGACCCAGCTGGCGGTACACCGGCTCGTTATGCGCGAGCACGATTAGCTTGTGCCGGGTATGAAAATCGACGAGCAGCGCCGGAGTCAGGCCGGCCGCAAGATAACACTGCCAGCGATGATAGATGAAGACACGCTCGATAAAGTTCTCGCGCAGATACGGGTCCATGAGCCGCCCCTCCTCCTCGCAGGGTAACTCGGGCAAAGCCTGCATGATGGCCGCGGCAAAGCGGCCGGCACTTGCATCCACCGGCATACCCGTGTCTTCGTTATACACCTTGACGCGTTCCATGCCGCAACTCGGTGAACCGCGCTTGAACAGGTAGCCACTCACGCCCTGCAACTGCCCGGCCACCTCCCGGCCGTAGGCGTCGAGGGCCCCGGTCACATCGAGTTCCGGGTCCTGTACCCCGCGCACGCGAACGGCTTCATTACTGCGCACGAGGCGGATCGGCGGCCGCGGAATACCCAGGCCGATGGCGACCTCGGGGCAAAAGGCGCGAAATTCGAAATACTCGCCGAGGGTCTTCGTGATGTAGGGATTATGCTTGTGGCCGCCGTCATAGCGGACCTCTTCACCGAGCAGACAACTGCTGATGCCGACGAGCAACGGCAGGGAGGGGCTGCATGCCGCCATTATACCCGGCGACGCGGCATCGTCACGACGCCTTCTTTTGCCTCGCGCTCGAGAAAGGCCCGGAACTCCGCTTCCGGCAGCGGCTTGCTGTACAGGTAGCCCTGGGCGATCTCGACATTACCTGCCCGCAACAGCTCCCACTGGCCTCTGGTTTCCACACCCTCCGCGACGATGCTCAGGCCCAGCACGTGCGCCATGCTGATAATGGCCCGGCACAGGCTCGCATCACTTTCATTGGTATCGGCATCCGTGACGAACTGGCGATCGATCTTGATCTCGCTGAAAGGAAACTTCTTCAGGTAACTGACCGAGGCATAACCGGTACCAAAATCATCCAGCGACAGGTTAAAACCGAGCGCGCGCAGGTGTTTCAACAACTCGAGATTGCGTTGTTCATCACCGAGTAACAGGCTCTCGGTGATTTCCAGTTCGAGCCTGCCCGGGGAAATACCGTATTGATCCACGATCTGTTGGAGCAGGGGGATGAACCCCTCGCTGACAAACTGCAGTGATGAGATGTTGACCGCCACACGCAAGTCCTTATGGCCGGTCTGTTGCCAGGCGGCAAGGTCCTCGCAGGCCCGGCGCAACACCCATTCACCGATAGAACCAATCAGGCCACTCGACTCGGCCAGCGGGATGAACACATCCGGAGGCACGTTGCCCAGTATCGGGTTGCTCCAGCGCAACAAGGCCTCGGCACCGATTAACTTCTTGTCGCGCATCCTGACCTGCGGCTGGTAATGCAGGGACAGCTCGTCCATCTCGATGGCGTGGCGCAGGTGGCCTTCCATCTCCAGCCTGGCGACCGCCTGGGCATTGATATCGGCCGTGTAGTAACGCACGGTATTACGGCCCGCATCCTTGGCCAGGTACATGGCCGCGTCCGCATTTCTCAACAGGATGCCGGGATCATCACTATTCTCCGGAAAACCACTGATACCGATACTTGCTGAAATAGTAAATTCCCGGCTATCAGCATGCACCGGTGAAGAAAGATGCCGGAGTATCTTGTCTGCCACCGGCCGCGCCATGGACAAAGAATCCAGTTCGCCGAGGATCACGATGAATTCATCACCGCCCCAGCGGGCCAGCGTGTCAGAAGCGCAGATTGTTGCCTTCAGCACATTCGATACCGCGACCAGCACGCGATCACCGACCAGGTGGCCGAGCGTATCATTGATATTCTTGAAGTTATCCATGTCGATAAACATGACGGCGACATGCTTGTCATCACGCTTCGCGCGCTCGATAGCCTGTTTGAGCCTGTCCATCACCATCTCACGGTTTGGCAACTGGGTCAGTGAGTCATAATTGGCCTGGTGGATAAGCGACTGTTCGGCATGCTTGCGATCGCTGATATCCGAGCAGACATGCACCATAAGGTCACAGTTTTGCTGCGCATCAAACGGGCTCAGGGCAAAGGTCCACCATGACGCATCCTGTTTCTGCATTTCGTGGTCATGCAATGCCTTGCCACTGGTGATGCACTGACACACCGCGCAATCGTTTTTCGCAACCCGTTTGGAGTGAAACACATCGTGGCAGTCCTGCTCGAGCAGATCGATGGCCTGCATGTCCGCGGCACGGCAGGCCTCGCGGTTGACCTGCTGGATAAGCCCGTCGCGGTTCACGACAAGGGTTGGCGTGGGGATCGCATCATATGAACCCGAGGTGCGCGCCATGATCTCGTAAGGCTCTTTCAATGCCGTCTGCACAATGGCAGAAAAGATGACCCAGTAGGAAAACAGCTTGAACAGGTGACCGGCAACAAGCTGCACGCCATGCAAATGGGTGTACAGCGTGAAGCACAACTCGGCGGCGATCGTAAACATGATGGAAAGCACAATCATATGGACGATGTGCCGCTTGAGCAGCTTGCGCAATTGCAG
>JASFJH010000165.1:0-5365 GCA_050122215.1 Granulosicoccaceae bacterium
CGCAGTATCGATGAGGCGCGTCATGTCCTCGAGCTCATGGCGCGCAACGGCCTGCAGCGTGGCAAGGACGGTTTGAAGGTTTACCTCATGTGCGAGATCCCGGCCAACGCCCTGCTCGCCGACGAGTTCCTTGAGATGTTTGACGGCTTTTCCATCGGCTCGAATGACCTGACACAGCTCACGCTCGGCGTGGATCGCGACTCCGGTCTGCTCGGTGGCTTCGATGAACGCAACCCGGCGGTGCTGGCACTTATGCAACGCGCAATCGAGGCGTGCCACAAGGCCGACAAGTATGTCGGCATATGCGGCCAGGCCCCTTCCGATTACCCGGAAATCACCCGCTGGCTCGTGGAACAACAGATCAGTTCCATCTCGCTGAACCCCGACAGCGTGTTACCCATGTTGCAGGTCGTGGTCGAGGTGGAAGCACAACAATAAAAGATTGTGAGGTGTGAGGCGTTAGGCGTTAGGCGTTAGGCGTTAGGCGTTAGGCGTTAGGCGAGCATTATCCTCCTCACCCCTCACCCCTCACCTCTTATGTTATCCTCGAGCCATGAGCGATCTGAATACCACCGACATTCATGCGGGCTTTCAGGGTGACCGCAGTACGCTAGTGGCGGCGCTCGCCAGTGCCGTACCGGCTGATTTAATTCTGCATAGCGATGATGCCCTGGCGCCTTATGAATGCGACGGGCTGTCCGCCTACCGGCAACGTCCGTTTGTCGTGGTCATACCGGAAACCATTGAACAGGTGCAGGATGTATTACGCATTTGCCGGCGTCTTGATGTACCGGTCGTTGCCCGCGGCGCCGGCACCGGGCTGGCCGGTGGCGCTCTGCCTCACCCACGTGGTGTGCTACTCAGCCTGGCCCGCTTCAACCGGATCATCAAGCTTGATGCCCTGAACCGCAGCGCCGTGGTACAACCCGGCGTGCGCAACCTCGCCATCAGCGAAGCCGCGGCCGAATACGGGCTGTACTATGCGCCCGATCCGTCTTCGCAGATCGCCTGCTCGATCGGCGGCAACGTCGCTGAAAATGCCGGTGGCGTGCATTGCCTGAAGTACGGCCTGACCGTACACAACATCCTGCAACTCAAACTCATCACGATGGATGGCGAATTGCATACCATCGGTGCGCAAGGCCTCGATGCAGCAGGCTTCGATCTGCTTGCCTTGATGACCGGCTCGGAAGGCATGCTCGGCATCATCGTTGAGATCACCGTGAAGCTCCTGCCCAAACCGGACTCTGCCCGGGTGCTGCTGGCAGCATTCGATTCCGTGGCAAAAGCCGGTGATTGTGTGGGCAAGATCATTTCCGCCGGTATCATCCCCGGTGGCCTGGAGATGATGGACGGCCCCGCCATCCGCGCCGCCGAAGATTATGCCAATGCCGGTTACCCGCGCGATGCCGCCGCGATCCTGTTATGTGAACTCGATGGCACGACCGAGGAAGTCGAGGCGCGTCGCCAGCAGGTTGAACAACTGCTACGTGATAATGGTGCCCACCATGTGCGCGTTTCTCACGACGAGGCAGAGCGCCTGCTCATGTGGGCCGGCCGCAAGGCGGCCTTCCCCGCAGTGGGTCGACTCTCACCGGATTACTACTGCATGGATGGCACCATCCCGCGCAAGTGCCTTGCCGAGGTGCTGGAAGGCATTGCCGAGCTATCCAGAGAATATGGCCTGCCGGTAGCGAATGTTTTTCACGCCGGTGACGGCAACCTGCACCCGTTGATTCTGTATGATGCCAACCGTGACGGCGAGCTCGAACGCACCGAGCAACTCGGCGGACGCATTCTTGAACTTTGCGTCAGGCTGGGCGGCAGCATTACCGGCGAACACGGCGTCGGCATGGAAAAGATTAACCAGATGTGCGTGCAATTCCGTAGCGCCGAGTTGCAACAGTTTCATGCCATCAAGCAGGCCTTTGATCCCGACGGGCTGCTCAACCCGGGAAAGGCCGTGCCGACCCTGCATCGCTGCGCCGAGTTCGGTGCCATGCATGTGCATCATGGCAAACTGCCGCACCCGGAACTGGAACGCTTCTGATCCACGTATGAACACCAGACGACACGTGCTGCAACTTGCCTGGCTTGTGCTGTTCTGCATGCCCGGCATGTCGGCCCATGCGCAACAGCCTCCGGTCGCCGTGCCCCTGCTTGGCAAAATCGAGGACAACCGCTATATCGCGCCGCAGCAATTGTTCCGCGTGCCCCTGCCCTTTACCGAATATGATCCGGCCAACCATATTATTCACGATGGTGTGCTGCCAGGTTCACTCAACGTGTTGTTTGAAGACACACAGAAAAACCGCCGTTACCGCATCGAACTGAGCGAGCAGCCTGACCTGACAGACGCAGCAAAAATCAAACAGGCGGCCGAGAGGCGGCTGACTGCCTACGAGGGATTACTGCTTCGCGCCTTCAAGGGCACGGCCCTGACGATCCACTTTGCCAGCCCGGCCCGTAATGTCCATGAGTACTATTACCGTCAGGACGGCGAGGACAGCCGCTACCACCTGTTTGTCTTTTTCAAACGCGGCCAGCATCTCGTTATGTTATGGACGGATTTCATCGAGACGGATGTCACGCCGGCACTTGAAGACACGGTCATCAACGGCGAGCATGCGGCCATCCAGACCACGCGCCAATTGTACAAAGCGCTGTCAAACAATTAGTCCACGCGCTAACACCTACTGCGGCTGGGGTCATGTTGACTGATATCAAGCGATCGCCTGTGGCATAATCAGCCTACCTTGAAGCAATCCACTATCAACATGTCAGGCAATCGCGACATCAGTACCGCGCTGGCGGAAGACATTATGCAGGCCGCGGCGGATAACTCGCCGTTATACCTGCACGGGCATAACAGCAAGTCGTTTTACGGCCGGTCCTGTGATGCGCAACCGTTTGATGTGAGCGGGCACAGCGGCATCATCGATTACGATCCCAGCGAGCTGGTGATCACGGCGCGTGCCGGCACATCCCTTCACGAGATCGAAACCACACTTGCCGAACAGAGGCAGTGCCTGGCATTTGAACCGCCGCACTTCGGCGACAGCACGCTCGGCGGCTGTATTGCCACTGGCCTGTCCGGGCCACGCCGCCCGCATGCCGGTGCGGCACGGGACTTCGTGCTCGGCACGCGCTGCATCAATGGCCGTGGCGAGATCCTGTCGTTCGGCGGCCAGGTAATGAAAAACGTTGCCGGTTACGATGTGTCGCGACTCATGTGTGGCGCACTCGGCACACTGGGCGTGCTACTCGATGTCTCCCTGAAGGTCTTGCCCGTGGATGAATACAGCGTGACGCGGGTCAGCGAATGTCCAGACAGCGACGCCATTCAGCACATGAACACACTGGCCGGTCGCCCCTTGCCGCTGACCGCGGCCGCCTGGCATGACAACCGTCTGTACCTGCGCCTGTCCGGTAACCGCGCCGCGGTGGAGGCTGCCAGCAAGAAACTGGCTGGCGATCTGATGGGCGAAGACGATGCCCGTACATTCTGGCAGTCGCTGCGTGATCAGCAACATGCTTTTTTTGCAGGGGATGCACCGTTATGGCGGTTATCACTGCCACCGGCGACACTGGCCCTGCACATCGAGGGCGAACTGCTGATTGACTGGGGTGGCGCACAACGCTGGTACCGCAGTCATGAAAGCGCCGACGTCATACGCACGCTATGCAGCCAACATGGCGGGCATGCGACCCTGTTCCGCCATGGCGATCGCAACAGTGACGTGTTCCAGCCACTGGCACCGGGACTCGCCCAACTGCATCGTTCCCTGAAACAGGCCTTTGATCCGCACGGCCTGTTTAACCCCGGCCACATGTACAGGGACTGGTAACATGCAGACCCGTTTACATGGCAGCATTGCCAACACTGAATCCGGCCGTGAGGCCAATGCCATCCTGCGCAAATGCGTACATTGTGGCTTTTGCAATGCGACCTGCCCGACCTACCAGTTACTCGGCGACGAACTCGATGGCCCGCGTGGCCGCATCTACCAGATCATGCAGATGTTCGAAACCGGTGCGGCCAGTGAAGAGACGCGCACGCACCTTGACCGTTGCCTGTTATGCCGCAATTGCGAGACCACCTGCCCGTCCGGCGTACAGTATTCAAGACTGCTCGAACATGGCCGCCACTACCTCGAACAGCAGCTACCGCGTTCGCCGTGGCAAACCGGCAAACGCTGGCTGGTACGCAACCTGCTGGCGTGGCCGCGTCGCGCCGCGTTGCTGGTCAAACTGGGGCGTCTCGTGCGTCCCGTCCTGCCGGTCAAACAACGCCTGCTGCTCGGCGAAGACGCTGCCTGCCCGGCCTTACCCGCCCGCACCCACAGCCGGCGCGTCGTGCTACTGGACGGATGCGTGCAACCGGCACTGGCACCGGAGATCAATGCGGCCTGTATTCGCGTGCTCGACCGGCTCGGCATCCAGACCATCCGTGTCGGCCAGGCCGGCTGCTGCGGTGCGCTGAGCCAGCATCTCGATGCCGAGGCGCAGGCCCGTGATTTCATGCGCCGCAATATCGATGCCTGGTGGCCTTACCTGGCCACCGGGGTCGAGGCCGTGATCAGTACCGCGAGCGCCTGTTCGCTGACATTGAAAGACTACGCGCACTACCTGCGCGACGATCCGAACTATGCCGACAAGGCGCAGCGCCTGGCTGGCCTGGCGCGTGATATCAGCGAGGTCGTGCATGCGGAAGACTTGTCGGCGCTGACCAGGCTCGATGCCGATATTGCCTGGCACCCGCCCTGCACACTGCAACACGGGCTGCGCCTGAATCACCTGGTCGTGGATATTTTGCAGCGTCTCGGCGTCACCCTCACAGCGGTACCGGATCAACACCTGTGCTGCGGCGCGGCTGGCACCTATTCCATCTTCCAGCCCGACCTCTCGGCGCAGTTGCGTGACAACAAGCTGCATGCGCTCAACAGCGGCCGGCCGGAGCGCATCGTCACTGCCAACATCGGCTGTATGCTACAGTTACGCACCGAGCACGGCCCGCAGATCAGCCACTGGATTCAGCTACTTGATGAACAACTGTGTGCTGATAACGACAGCAAATGACTTCTATTTGATATACTACGCACACGTCCCCGTGGCACAGCTGGATAGCGCGACTCCCTCCTAAGGAGTAGGTCAGAGGTTCGAATCCTCTCGGGGACGCCATTTAACCCGTTACTTCACCACAAGCCAATGCTAGCAGTACGCCAGCAACACCTCATGGATGAGAACCTCTGACAGCAAAAGGCCGGTTCGACAAACCGGTGGAAACCGGTTTGAACAGCGGAGCAATTTATTGCGACGCTGGCCCGCAGGGTGGGCGCGTCAGCGCGTGTAATCCTCTCGGGGA
>JASFJH010000166.1:0-5327 GCA_050122215.1 Granulosicoccaceae bacterium
GCGAGCCAGTTCTCCAAGCGTTGCGCAGTGAGATCAGATTGATTGTCCTGGTCGAGTACCAGGCCGACGAACTCACCATCCAGCTCGGCACGTGAGATCTCATACTCGTAACCCTCGAGGGGCCAGAAACCGACAAAGGCGGCACCCAGTTCGTCGAATTTTTCATACAGGATACCCAGACCATCGACGAACTCGTCGGCGTATTCCTCCTGATCACCAAGACCAAACAGGGCGATGGTTTTGCCGTTGAAGCCCATCGCGTCCAGCTCGGGCAAGAATTCGTTCCAGTTCTCTGGCAGTTCACCTTCACCGAGGGTGGGCGTGCCGAGGATGAATGCCGAGAACTGTTCGAAGTCGGCGGGTTCCACTTTTTTGATGGCCTTCAACTCGATATCGCCTTCATCGAAATGCTTGACGATCATTTTTGCGACCTTGCGGGTATTGCCGGTGTCCGTATCGTAGAACAAACCAATCTTGGCCATGACTGCCTCCTGGTGTCAGTTGCTCATCTCTGTTCCCCGCCGCGGCATCCGGATATTGTCGCAAACCTGACAATGCTGATATTGCATTGTCCCAATCAGCACCCGTCAACGGCTGCCAGCCACGGTTTTCCGTAACCGGAGAACTCTCTGCATTTTTCCTCGCAAGCCTTGTGCCATGTTGGTTTTCGGGCGTCATGCAGGGCATGTACATAACATCTGGACAAGGATGGAACGATTCCTGCTGGGAGTACGGCGGGATCGATCTGGACAGTCGCCCGGACCGGTTGTTGAAACAGTCATTGGTAGTGGAGAGCATGATGAGTGATCTGGCTGAAGTGGATAGCGTGGCAGACGTTGCGGCGGATGAAAGCGTGCTCATGGTGGCCTTTGCCACCTCGGATGGAGAAAGCGTTAACCAGCACTTCGGTTCCGCGCGGGGCTTTCACGTCTTTGGTGTAGCCGGCAACGCAGCACCCTTGTTGGCCACCAAGTCCTTCCCCAAGGAAAAGAAAGACGGCAACGAGGACAAGCTGAAACCCAAGCTTGCCTGGCTGCATGGTTGCGACCTGGTGTATTGCGGTTCGGTAGGTGGCTCGGCGACCAAACAGTTGATCACGCTGGGCGCCCACCCCATCGTCGTCAAGGGTGGGCCGGAGATCGAGGAGATCATCGAGGAATTGCAGGAAGAACTCAACGGCACCCTGTCGCCCATGCTGGAGCGGGTCATCAAGCAAAAAACCGTGAAAACCGATGATCGTTTTGACGAGATGGAAGACGAGGGCTGGGCAGAGTAAACGCAATGCCGGCAGCAGTGATACGGGTTGCAGTGGCGACCAGGGAAGGTGTGGCGGTAAGTGAGCATTTCGGTCATGCCAAAGCCTTTTATATCTATGACCTGAGCGCGGATACCTGTCGTCTGGTCGAACAACGTGAGGTGCGCCACTACTGCCTTGGCGGCAGTTCGGACAAGTCGGCGATGGCGGAGATCCTCGATACCATCCAGGATTGCGACGCCGTGTTCGTCGCCAAGATAGGCGACGGTCCGACCGAGAAACTGGCGGCCCGTGGTATCAGCGCCGTGTCCGATTATGCCTGGGAAGAGATCGAGCCGGCATTGCTCGACTATGCCGGCAAACAGTTCAGCGGCTAAATATCGACCTGTGATGCGACATTTCCTGTGCGCTTTGCGACAAAGGCACAGTCAGGATCGTGCACGTGCCATATACAGCAGTGACTATTCCATTGTTTTTATTTCAGTTTATTACGCCACAGAAAGACCCTGCAAATGGCCTGATTATTGCTGGCTAAGTACTGGAGTCCGGCTGACAGCCTGCAAGGCTACCGGTCCAATCAGTCTACGTTAAACCAATGAAATGAGAGAGAACCATGTCGATTGAACAAATTGCTGCATTCTCGGCCAAGGCCAGATCCGATGCTGCCCTGGGTGAACAACTGAAGGCCTGCGAGAAACTCAAAGAAATGTTTGCCCTGGCAAAGGAAAACGGCTTTGAACTCGAGGAGGATTCCCTGTATCCACCCAATGAGCCACAGTTCACGGAAGATCAGCTTTCGGAACGCCTCGTCAAGGCCCTGTTACGCGCCTGAGCGAGCAGTGACGGGTGCCCTTGCCTGTCGCGAAGTATCGCGCATCGTGCAAGGGCTCCTGTCCCGCATTATCCATTATGCCAGTCACCGGACGGGTGCCTGGCGTAAGCAAGCAATCAGGTATCTGCATGGCAAAGATCCAGGTACTCGTTGGTACAGTGAACGGGACGGCATGGCAATCGGCCAGGGCCGTGGCCCATGTCCTGAACCATCAGGGCCACGAGGTACGTGTCAATGATGAGCCCGGCGCGCAGGATCTGCAGCAGGATCAGGACGAAGTGCTGCTGATTTGCTGTTCTACCACCGGTGAAGGAGAACTGCCGCACAATATCTATCCCCTGTTTCTCGCCCTCGATGAGCAGGCAGTGGACCTCCAGGGACGACACTACGGCGTGATCACACTCGGGGATAGTGGTTACCGGCACTTTGCCCAGGCCGGTTATATGATGGAGAACGCGCTCTACCTGTCGGGCGCAAAACGTGTCGGGGATGTCTGTACCCTGGATGCAAAGCGCGTCGCCAATCATCCGCTGGCGGCAGCACAATGGGCCAACGAGTGGGTGGCCAGCCTCCCCTCTTGACTCGGCTGGTCTTGCTCAACTGGCCTGACGTACCGCGGACTTGAGATAACGCAGTACCGGCAGGGTGGAGGCACTTTCCAGGACACTGACGCCGTCGTGGGTAGCTATGGCCAGATCCGCACCGGCCGCCACCAGGGCCTGGAGCACATCGAGCTTGCCCGTTGAGGCTGCATAGATGACGCAGGTCACACCATTGATGTTGCGATTGTTGATATCGCTGCCACAGGCGACCAGCTTTTGCACGAGTGCGGTGTCACCATTTACACAGGCGAACCACAGCGCGTGATGCTCGTCGTCATTCACCTGTTTCGGATCAGCACCGGCCGCCAGCAAGGCATCTACCAGTTCATGCTCACCCTTTAGCGCCGCCACCATGAGCGGCGACATACCCATATCCACCCGGCTATTCAGATTGTTCGGATCGAAGCCCTGCTCGCTCAGCCAGTTTTTGTGGCTCTCGTTCAAATCAGGTTTTTGTTGCTGCCAGCTCTCCCAGGCAGCCCATCCCCCGACCAGGTTGTAAACCTGATTCAGGCCCGTCTGAATGAGAAAGCTGCACAGGTCACGGCTGCTGTTGCCGTGGTAGCAGTAAACCAGCACGGGCGGGTTGTTACGCCTTTGTCGTATCAGGCTGTTAATCACGGCATCGCTGGGCAGTTGTGCGTTGGGCAGTTGCCCCTTGTCTCGTGACTGCGCATCGCGCATATCGATGATGGTGAGGTCATCCCTTTGCAACAGTTCGCCCACCTCGGCAACATTGATATCGTGATAGCTCACAAGCATTCTCCCTGATAATGACCGGCTAATTTCATAAATTCGCAGCAATCTTTATTCCAACCCGCGCGATTGCAAGATATCTATTTGTTTATGAAGGCTAATTTATATTATTTGGCTGGCGCAGCTATGTTACAAAGACAACAATACCTGTTGCTCGCTATTCTCGGATCGTCTTTAGCAGCACAGAGACATCAGTCGCTCACATGAGAGGCGGGCATGGTGTGGTTCTTGCTAGTTTGGTTGTATGTCATGTCTGAGTGGATTGTTACAACCAAGCCGGTTAACCGGCTTGTCACCTGTCTTATACGAGCTCACGCAAACCGAATGTTTTGCGCAGGCTGCCTTTGCACATTTGAATGTCGGCCTGCTTGAACAACTGGGCATCGACAGTAGAGAATTTGCCTGTGAAGAAAATCTCTCGATATTGTCAGGCAGTAATTCGCCCGCAGGGCGGCAACCCATTTCTACCGTCTATGCGGGACATCAGTTTGGTGTCTATACTTCACGGCTGGGTGATGGGCGGGTGCATATCCTCGGCGATATTACTGCGCACGATGGAAGTTGCTGGGAGCTACAGCTCAAGGGCGCCGGGGCAACACCGTTTGCACGGGGCAACAATGGCCGGCTGAGTCTGGCCGAAGCAATTACGGAATATCTCGGTTGCGAGGCGAACGCGGGCCTGGGTATTGCCGGCACGCGCGGACTGGCGCTTGTTAATAATTGCCAACCCGCGGCGGGGAGCCAGGCTCGCGAGACTATCTTTGTGCGCACAGCCGAAACCCATCTCCGCTTTGGCCATTTTGAATATTTGCATAACCAGGGTGATCTGCCTGTCTTGCGAGCGTTGGCCGATCATGTGATTGCGCACTATTACCCCGCACTCATGGCCTTCGATAGCGCCGCCCGCTATCTGCAATTTCTGTATGCAGTCACGCAACGTACGGCGCGGTTGCTGGCCCAGTGGCAGGCGGTGGGTTTTGTCCATTCGGTAATGAATACCGACAATATGTCGATCATTGGACTCACCATGGATTATGGCGTTTATGGTTTTATGGAGACATATGACCCGTCCTACTCGCCCAATGAAAACGATGAACAGGATCGCTATGCTTTTGATCAACAGGTGGATGTAGGGCGCTGGAACTGCCTTGCACTGGCCGAGGCCCTTACCGAACTCCTTCCCGATAAGCGTATACCGGCCAACCTGCTGCGTTATTACCGAAAGTGCTACACAGACAGCTATCAATTATTGATGCGACAAAAATTCGGGCTGTGCGCACCTCAGGCCGGGGATGGCGAGTTGATCGCACACCTGCTGAAGCTGTTGCAACAACACCGCGTCGACTATACGCGTTTCTTTCGCCGCCTCTCCCGGCTTGAAACATCTGGAAGAGAAGCACTCTCCGTGGAGAGCCCCGGCTGGCGCAAGGCGTTTCAGGCATGGTTTGAAACATACCGACACAGATTGGTACAGGAAACATCACAACCGAAAGAACGCGAAGCCATGATGCTGGCCCACAACCCCAAATATGTCCTGCGCCAGGCTGTGCTGGACAACGTCATTCGCCGTGCCGAGCAAGCACACGATTTTGCGCCGCTGCATGAACTGCTGCTGGTATTGCAGTCACCCTGTGCAGAGCATGAAAAGTATGACCATCTCGCCTGAGGCAGCAGGCCAGGATCGAGCTGTGCTCTACCAGCGGTAGCTGGACCGGGGAGATCCGGACCAGCGATTGCCCGGGTATATGACCGCGTCCTGGCACGGACAGTGTTACAGTCAACGCCTGTCCAGCCTTGTCGTATTTGCCACAAAAGTCGCGACCTCGAAACCTGCTGGTCTTCACGGCTCACCCGCCACCCGTCTTAATCCATTGTAATAACA
>JASFJH010000167.1:0-5265 GCA_050122215.1 Granulosicoccaceae bacterium
AACATGACGACAAAGACCACTAATGTGTAGAAGACATAGGGGGTCATATTTGTTTCTCCTCTGTATTCTTTCCGGTGGGTTCAACTTGCAAGGTCAGGCCTTTCATGCCGGTGACCCTGACCTGCTGGTCCTTGTGCAGGGGCGTGTGGGTTGTGGCCTGCCAGGTTTCGCTGTGCAGGCTGACCGGGCCCTTGTCGGTGAAATCCGCCAGCACGATTGCTTCGCTGCCGATCAGTTGCTCCATGCCGCTGACCACGGGTCGTCGTCGTGCCTTGATCGCCATCCCGACAATGAAGATAAACACGAGTGCGCTCGTCGCAGTAAAGGTGATGATAATCGAGATATCAATGCCGAAGCCGGGCACGTCGGTCTCGATCAGAATAATCGAGCCAAACAGGAAGGCAACGGCGCCACCGATACCGAGGATGCCGAAACTCGGCTCGAAGGCCTCGCCGACCATGAGGGCGACACCAAGCAGGATCAGACCCATGCCGGCATAATTGATCGGTAACAACTGCAAGGCGTACAGCGCGAGCAGCAGCGAGATGGCGCCGATCGTACCAGGCACAATGGCGCCGGGGTTGGCAAATTCAAAGATCAGACCATAAATGCCGATCAGCAACAGGATATAGGCGACATTCGGATTGGTGATCACGCCTAGCAGGCGGTTGCGCCAGTCCGGCTCGTATTCAACCACAGTGAGCCCGGCGGTCTGCAGGATGAGCTTGCGGCCCTGCACAGTGACCTCGCGGCCATCGATCTGTTCGAGCAGGTCGTTCAGGCTGCTGGCAACGATATCGATGACATTGAGCTTGAGGGCCTCGCTGGCCTGCAGGCTGGCCGCTTCCCGCACGGCCTGTTCCGCCCAGTCCTGGTTGCGTCCGTGTAACTCGGCCAGCCCGCGCAGGTAGGCAACGGCATCGTTAACGACCTTTTGTTGCATCGCATCCTTGCCCTCGGCAGGCGCCGGTTTATCCTCCTGCTGCGTGCCTGGCTCCTTTTCCGGTCCGGGTGCACCGGGCAAACCGCCGCCGATCTGCACCGGCGTGGCGGCGCCGAGATTCGTGCCCGGTGCCATCGCGGCAATATGGCTTGCATACAGGATATAGGTGCCGGCACTCGCGGCCCGCGCACCGGTCGGTGCGACGTACGTGGCGACGGGCACGGGCGAGTTGGTGATGTGCTTGATGATGTCGCGCATCGAGGTGTCGAGCCCGCCGGGGGTGTCCATGCGGATCACGACGAGTCGGGCATGTTGCTGCACAGCACTGTCGAGCGCCCGCTCGACATAATCACTTGTCGCCGGACCGATGGCGCCCTCGATGGTGAGCTGCAGGATCGGCCCCTTAGCGTCCTGGGCCGCAACCGTCCCGAGCAGTAGCCCGCAGGCCAACAGCAGAAGTTGTAGTATGCGCGTTGTCACGTGTCACTCGATCCTTCAAGTTGCCACAAGCCGGTTTACAGGCCACAGATACACACTGTAGCGCTGCCTCACCGGCATGTCGATAAATCTGGTGACTAGCGGTTTCCCAGAGGCACCCTCTGCGGCATGCGCTGTATCGGGCGCGGGTGTGCCAGCCTGCGGGTACACTGGGCTGCTGATTGTTCCACTTCTGGCAGATCGTCATGGTTGCCGGTAGCAGATCTTATCTGGATCAGCGCCAGCCGGATTAGCCCTTACGGATTGTCCGCATCACAGCTACCCTTGCGTACCCAGACACCCTTTTCACAACGCAACATGGCACCGGTGCCGGCACAGACGTAGTCACCGTCCTGAAAAGCTGTATTGTTGTAATAACAGGTTGGCATGTCTTCGACTTCCATACCAATCAAGGCATGTTCTTCATCCATTTCTTCGATGACAGGAGATGTTTTCAGTTCCGGATCGATAGAGCCAACCTGGGTGGGCATGTGTTGCGTGGTCATCATCAAGTCCTCTATGGGTAACGATACAAACAATAATTCTATAATACGCTTATATTACGGAGGGTAAAGAGACAAACACGACAACCATGGTGCAGCGTTTGTGCCACGTGTGGGTATAAGCGCTAGAATATGCTACTAACAGTGATGTTTCTGGCAAGATGTTATAAAGGCAAGCGATGAATGGATAGCTACAGCACCCTCAAACTTGTACACGTCGTCTCCAGTACCCTGTTGTTCGGTACCGGGCTGGGCACGGCGTTTTACATGTGGCGGGCACACCGCAGCGCTGTTCCGGCAGTGATTGCCGTGGTGGCGCGTAATATGGTGCTGGCCGACTGGTTATTCACTGCGCCGATGGTGATCGTGCAACCGCTCACCGGTTTCTGGCTCATGTCGGTGATGGGCTACAGTTTCACCTTGCCGTGGTTGAGCCTCTCCCTGTTGCTGTACGGTATTGCCTGCGTGTGCTGGTTGCCGGTCGTGTACATCCAGATCAAGTTGCGCAACCTGGCGCAACAGGCTGCCGCTGCCGGCACAGAATTGCCGCCCATGTATTACGGCCTGATGCGCTACTGGTTCCTGCTCGGCTGGGTCGCGTTTGCCGCGGTGCTGTACATCTTCTACCTGATGGTCTTCCGGCCGGTGTAATTTCTCATGCAACCTGTGCAGGAATTGCTGAATCGCATCCACTGGGATCCCGAGTTCGGGAAAGGTGAGTTTGAACTCGGCTTTCTCGATCGGCTTGAAGACAAGATCATCCATCTGCCGTTTCGCGAGATTGTTTTTGAGCCGGGCGAACACTTTTTCTTTCGGTACCTGGACGAGGAGGGTGTCGTGCATAACGTCCCGTTTCACCGCATCAAGGAAGTCTATAAAAACGGTGAACTGATCTGGCACCGCGAGCACCAGGCGAAATAGCATGCTCGTGATTGATGGCTCAATGGGCGAAGGCGGTGGACAGATCCTGCGCTCGTCGCTGGCCCTGTCGAGTTGCCTTGGCCAGCCTTTTCGGATTATGAATATCCGCTCCGCACGGCAACGCCCGGGGCTGCAACCGCAACACCTGGCTGCTGTCAGGGCCGCCGCTGCGATCTGCCATGCCCGTGTCGAGGGTGATGAAAAGGGGTCGCAGGAACTGGTCTTCACGCCGGACAGGGTGGCCGCGGGAGAATATTGTTTTGACATCGGGACCGCGGGCAGCACCACACTGGTGTTACAGACAGTATTGCCTGCGCTGTGCCTGGCCGACGCCCCCTCCAGCCTGTTGCTCGAAGGCGGTACGCATAACCCGTTCGCGCCACCGTTCGATTTCCTGCAACACGCCTTTTTGCCTGTGTTGAATCGCATGGGGCCGACGGTCACAGCAATTCTGGAACGTCCGGGGTTCGTGCCCAAAGGCGGGGGGCGCGTGCGTGTTGAGATTCAACCCGTCGCCGGGTTGCGGCCGCTTGAGATCCCGGAACGGGGCGAGATCCAGCTTCAGCATGCCGAGGTACTGCTGGCACACTTGCCGCAACACATTGCCCGGCGCGAGCTTGCGGTGCTTCAGCAAGGACTGGGACTGGCTGACAGCCAGCTAACGGTGCATGTGGTGGAAGAGGCCTATGGGCCGGGTAACGTGGTCTGCATGGTGATTACGAGCGACTATATTACGGAGTGCTTTACCGCCTTTGGTCAACGCGGCATACCTGCAGAGCAGGTAGCGCTCAAAGTCGTGAAGGAGGCGCGTCGCTACCTGCGAGCGGGCGTGCCGGTTGGCAACCACCTCGCCGACCAGTTGTTACTGCCCCTGGCACTCGCCGGCAGTGGCATGTTTGTCACGCTGCCACCCAGTTTGCATGCGCTGACCAACATGGAGGTGATCAGCGCATTTATGGGGGTGAGGATACAGGCGCAAGAAATCCGCCACGATGCCTGGAAAATAAGCCTGGGCTGAGCGAAAAATGCGTTAGCCGGCTAGTCCTTTTCCTGACCCGGTGGCCGGAATTCCTGGAGTGGCTCGTTCCATTCCGAAGCCTTCGTGTCCGTGATCTCGGTCCCGAGATCGTCGACCGCCCCGACATCAATCGCCCCGGCCCAGTTTTCGGGTTCGGCACTGATCTCAATTTCCATGTCATACCAGTCACTGAAGCTTATCTCTTCGAGATCGCCATCAAAGTGCTGGATTTCAACAGTCTCGCTGTCATCATCGACGGCGACGACCACGAACTTCTGACCCTTGTCCCTGTGGAAATACCAGTTATCGACAATGGGATCGTTTTCAGTCGGCATAATAAATAACCCTCATTTATGACCCTGCACAGTTCATTATTGATCATCTTGAAAGAATTAAAAGCCTCTAAAATGCAATGAAGGAAAAAAAACTACAATTTCCTCATAGTTATTTTTATCAGCCTTTTGTAAGCTATTACTATAGTTAATAACAAGACGATTTTGTTTGATTCAGATCATGATCATGACGGTCTGTTTATGGTAAAAATTAACAAATAATTATCCTGTATCCGAGAAAGGAAGGGGCACTATGAAGATTCCACTGCAGATCACTTTCCGCCACATGGAACCCTCTGAGGCGCTAGAGGCAAAAATCAGGGAGAAAGCCGAAGACCTGGAGCGTTTTGTTGACTACATTATGCGTTGCCGGGTCACCGTCGAGGCACCGCACCAGCATCACCGGCAGGGCAAGCTGTATAACGTTAAAATTGATATCACCTTGCCCGGCGAGGAAATTATTGCGGATCGGCATCCGGCCGAGCACCTGGCGCACGAGGATGTGTATGTGGCATTGCGTGATGCCTTTAATGCGGCACGCCGGCAACTGGAAGACTATGCCCGGAAGCGCCGGGGCAAGGTCAAGACCCATGAAACACCTCCGCATGGTCAGATCAAGATCCTCGTCCCCGATGAAGATTACGGCATGATTGCCGCTTCAGATGGCCGTGACGTGTATTTTCACCGCAATAGTGTCATCGATATGGATTTCGACAAACTGGCAGTCGGCGATACTGTCCACTTCAACGAAGAAATGGGCGAGAAAGGGCCGCAGGCCACGACGGTACACGTTGAAGGCAAGCACCATATAATTGGATAAAGGGTTGTAGTGCCAATTCGACAGTGCCACTTGATTAGCTGAGGGAAAAATGTCGGCAGGAGAATATTGTAATCGCGAGGTTGTTGTCGCTGACAAGGCCGAGTCTGTTCGCGAGGCCATCAGGCTGATGCGCAGCAATCATGTCGGGGACGTGGTGGTCGTGGAACAGCAGGGCGATGTAACGGTACCGCTGGGAATACTCACTGACCGGGATATTGTCATCGAGATCCTCGCCGAAGAGGTTGAACTCG
>JASFJH010000168.1:0-5239 GCA_050122215.1 Granulosicoccaceae bacterium
CATTAATCTGTCACACATTGAGGAGGTTTCACATGCAAACTAAAGGTACAGCGGCAGAGTACTGGAAGGCGAATCTGCGCCTGTTGCTACTCTGTCTGATCATCTGGTTTGTCGTGTCATACGGATTCGGGATTCTGCTCGTTGACGTACTCAACACGATCAGTCTTGGCGGCTATCCGCTGGGTTTCTGGTTTGCCCAGCAAGGCTCCATTTACACTTTCGTGGTACTCATCTTCTTCTACGCCAGCCGTATGAACAAGTTGGACCGCAAGTTCGAGCTGCACGAAGATTGAGGGGGAGCGTATTATGGATCTGCAAACATTAACCTATATCGTCGTTGGTGCGACCTTCGCCCTGTACATCGGTATCGCGATTTACAGCAAGGCCACTACCACCGGCGAATTCTATGTTGCCGGCAAGGGTGTCCACCCGGTGGCCAACGGTATGGCCACGGCAGCAGACTGGATGTCAGCGGCCTCGTTCATCTCGATGGCCGGCCTGATTGCCTTCAAGGGCTATGATGCCTCGGTATACCTGATGGGCTGGACCGGGGGGTACGTGCTGCTGGCGATGCTGCTCGCACCGTACCTGCGCAAGTTCGGCAAATTCACGGTACCGGAGTTTATCGGTGATCGTTACTACTCACAGACCGCCCGTATCGTTGCCGTGATCTGTTTGATCGTCGCCTCGATTACCTACGTCATCGGCCAGATGAAGGGTATCGGTGTGGCGTTCTCGCGCTTTCTCGAAGTACCGTTTGAAATCGGCCTGTTCGTCGGTATGGCGATCGTGTTCTTCTACGCCGTCCTCGGCGGCATGAAGGGCATCACCTATACCCAGATCGCGCAATACTGCGTCATGATCTTTGCCTATACCGTGCCGGCTATTTTCATCTCGATGCAGCTGACCGGCAACCCGATCCCGCAGCTTGGACTGGGCAGCACGATTGCCGATGGCAGCGGCACCTCGATGCTGGCCAAGCTTGACTCGGTACTCGTGGGAATCGGCTTTGCCGAGTACACGGCGCAGAAAGGCACCTCGCTGAACATGGTGCTGTTGACCCTGTCGCTTATGATCGGTACTGCGGGTCTGCCACACGTGATCGTGCGTTTCTTCACCGTGCCGAAGGTACGTGATGCACGCGTCTCGGCGGGCTGGGCACTCGTATTTATCGCCATCCTGTACACGACCGCCCCGGCAGTTGGCGCCATGGCCATCTACAACATGGTGAAGACCGTGCAGACCGGTGATGTCGGTGCGCCACAGGCCAACCTTGTCTACGAAGAACGCCCGGCCTGGTTCAAGAACTGGGAAAAGACCGGTCTGCTCAAGTACGAGGACAAGAACGGTGACGGCCGCATCCAGTACTACAATGACAAGAACGAGGAGTTCGCCGCCAAGGCCGGTGCATTTGGCTGGCAGGGCAATGAAATGGTCAAGGTTGACCGCGACATTATGGTACTGGCCAACCCGGAAATCGCAAAACTGCCCAACTGGGTGATCGCACTCGTCGCGGCCGGCGGTCTCGCTGCGGCATTGTCCACCGCGGCCGGTCTGCTGCTCGCGATTGCCTCGTCGATCTCGCATGATCTGCTCAAGGGTGTGTTCCGACCGGACATCAATGAGAAACAGGAACTGCTGGCGGGACGTGTCGCCATGGGTGGTGCGATCATCGTCGCCGGCTACTTCGGCCTGAACCCGCCGGGCTTTGCCGCACAGGTGGTGGCACTCGCCTTCGGTCTTGCGGCCTCGTCACTGTTCCCGGCACTCATGATGGGTATTTTCAACAAGCGCGCCAATAACACCGGTGCCGTGGTGGGCATGCTCGTCGGTCTGGGCAGCACACTCGTGTACATCTTTCTGTACAAGGGCTGGCTGTTCATCCCGGGGACCAACACCTTCCCGAACACGGCGGAATACTGGGTCATGGGTATCCAGCCGGAATCGTTCGGCGCAGTCGGTGCCATGTTGAACTTCATTACGGCCTATGTCGTATCGAAGGTGACCGCCGCACCGCCGGAGCACATCCAGCACCTGGTGGAAGACATTCGCGTCCCTCGTGCCGCTGCTTCCTCGGAGTAGCGGGCCAAACCATAACAGCCCCGCCTCACGCGGGGCTGTTTTTTTCATCCGCCGACAATGCTGTTATTTGCCAGGCTGCCTGACAGGCAGTCTCGCTAATAACAACATATAATCATTCAGGTATGGATATCGAACTACAGGAAATCCGTGATTTTCTGGCAGGCTGTTCACCTTTTGCCAGCCTGCCCGGAGACGTGCTCGACACGCTGCCGCGCAAACTGCAGATCCGCTACCTGCGTCGTGGTTCCACTTTCCCGCCTGCGGAGGAAGGTGCTGCGGCCTGGATTATTCGCCAGGGCGCCGTCGAATTGCGCGATGCGCAGAACAACCTCGTAGAAAAACTCGCCGAGACGGCCGTGTATGCAACAGCATGCAGCCTGGGTAATGAACTGCCTGAACTGCATGGTACCGCCAGTGAAGACTGTCTGGTTTATGTCATGCCCTGTGGGACACTGAAACAGTTGTGCCAGGAGCATGCCGAACTGGATACATTCTTTCAAAGCTCACTGCGCGAACGCCTGCAACATGCCCTGGCCTCACGTGAAGCCGATACCCTGCCGTATACTTCCTTTCATCGCAGTGTCAGCGAACTGGCAAAACGTGCGCCGGTATGCTGCCCTCCCGGCACCTCGATTCGCGATGCCGCGCAGATTATGTCCGAGGAACACGTCTCCGCCCTGCTCATTACCGAGGGTGAAACATTACTCGGCATCGTCACTGATCGCGACCTGCGCAAGCGCTGCCTGGCAGCCGGCCTTGATCCCCGCTCACCGGTAAAGGGCATCATGACCACAAAACTGTGCACGATCGATCATGAAACGTCGATCGCCGATGCCCTGCTCAGCATGAGCCGCGATAACGTGCACCATTTACCGATTATCGAACAGGACCGTGTCACCGGCCTGGTCTCCAGCAGTGACCTGTTACGCCAGCAAAGTAACAGCCCGATGCACCTGATCAGCGCGATGCGCAAGGCAGACTCGGTTGAGCAACTGGCCAGACTCTCGGCAAGCCTGCCGGAACAACAGCACCGTCTGCTCGAGGCCGGCGCGACCGCCAGCCAGGTCGGTCATGTGATTGCCGCGATTGGTGATGCGCTGGCCAGGCGGCTGTTTGACCTCGTCACGCAGCAGCTCGGCCCGGCGCCCATCGCCTACAGCTGGTTTGCGATCGGTTCGCTCGCACGCCGGGAACTGACCTCGCACAGCGACCAGGACAATGCATTGATCCTCGCCGAGGATTATGATGCACAGCAACACGGTGAGTATTTTGCACAACTGGCAAAACGCATCTCGGATGGCCTCGATGCCTGTGGCTTTTATTACTGCCCCGGCGATGTCATGGCAACCAACCCGGAATGGCGACAACCCCTGCGAGTCTGGAAAAAGTATTTTTCCACCTGGGTCGACAAACCTGAACCGAAGGCACTGCTGTTTGCCTGTAACTTCTTTGACATGCGCCTCATCCATGGCGACCCGGCCCTGTTCTCGGAGTTACAGGAACACGCTGTCAGTCATGCACACAATAATCACATTTTCCACGCCTTCCTCGCCTCGAATGCGATGCAGCAACACCCGCCGCTCGGCTTCTTCCGCCAGTTTGTCCTTATCCATGATGGTAAACACGACGATACCTTCGACCTGAAGCTGCGCGCACTGATGCCGATCACTGACCTGGCCCGACTGTTTGCCCTGGTCTGTGGCAGCAAGGCGGTCAACACCTATGATCGCATCCGGGCCGCCGGTGAGGCCGGCCTTCTCAGTCGTGATGGCGCGGCCAACCTGCTGGATGCGCTGGAGCTGATCGCCGGCTTGCGGCTGCGTCACCAGGTCAGCCAGTACCTGGCTGGCCTGGAGATGGATAACTACGTCAATCCGCATACCCTGTCACCACTCGAACGCAGTCACCTGAAAGATGCATTTGCCGCCATCCGCACCATCCAGGAAACCGTGGCCCAGCGTTACCAGACCGGGCGTTTCTAGGAATGTGGTTTGACCCGCTGTTACCGCTCGACAGCCGGCGCAAGCGTCTGGCCCGGCATTGCCGGGACAATGCACTGGCCGATTTCCTCGCCACGCCCTTTCCCGACCCGCACCGCGACTACCGCGAGACCGAGTACGTGGCGCTGGATTTTGAGACGACCGGGCTGGATCTCGATTCCGACCATATCCTCAGTGTCGGCACCGTCAGTGTCCACGGTGATCGCATCGACCTTGCTACGGCCAGTCATCAACTCGTACGCCCCCCTCACGCGCTGCCCGGCGAAACCGTCACCCTTCACCGCCTGACGGATGACATGGTTGCCGGCGGCGAGGCGATCTCTGACGTGATCAGTACACTGCTGGCGCAACTGGCCGGCAAGGTGATGATCGCGCACCATGCCCGCGTTGAATGTGGATTTATCCGCACCGCCTGCCGGCGACTGTTCGGCGCCGATTGGCTCATGCCGGTGATCGACACCCAGCAACTCGCACTGCGCCGCCTGCAACGCCGCGACATCGTCCACCGGCCCGGTGAACTGCGACTGGATAAGTGTCGTGCCGCTTACAAGCTGCCGCGCCACACCGCGCACAATGCGCTGACCGATGCATTGGCCACCGCTGAACTGTTTCTCGCCGAAGTCACCACAATTGGCGCCGGTGGCCCCGTCAAGTTGAAAAAATTGCTGTCGCGTTGTTGAACTTTTTTGTTTTAACGGTTCTTTCAGTGGCGTAATTCGGCTACAGTAACCGGCTAAATACCAACGGAGGAATTTGACCCATGTCCGTGAAAACCTACCCGGTCCCCGCAGAGTTTGCCGCCAAGGCGCACATTGACGAAGCCAGCTACCAGGCCATGTATGATCGTTCGGTTAACGACCCTGACGGTTTCTGGGCGGAACAGGCCGAGGCGTTTCTCGACTGGTACCAGCCCTGGGACAAGGTATCGGACTGGAGTTTTGATGCGGACAACCTGCACATCAAGTGGTTTGAAGGTGGCAAGCTCAACGTCACCCATAACTGCATCGATCGTCATCTTGATACGCGTGGCGACCAGGTCGCGATCATCTGGGAAGGCGATGACCCGAAGGATGACCAGAAGATCACCTTCCGTGAACTGCATGAACACGTCTCCAGGCTTGCCAACGTACTGAAGGCCCGCGGTGTAAAAAAAGGCG
>JASFJH010000169.1:0-5235 GCA_050122215.1 Granulosicoccaceae bacterium
TGCTTGTTGGCCAGCCCGGTCAGCGCATCCAGCATCGAGGTCTGTTCGAGTGCCTCGGCGGTTTCGGTCAGCTTGCGACTCGTGGTATCGAGCTTGACGTGGGTTTTCGCGCGGGTGCGCAATTGCACGGACTCAAAAGGTTTGCTGATAAAATCCGAGGCACCGGCACCCAGTGCACGGTCCTTGGTCTTCTCGTCATCCTCGGCGCCGGTAATGATGATGACCGGGGTCTCGCGGATGCGTTGATCGTCGCTGCTGCGGACACGCTCGAGCAGGCCGAAGCCATCGAGTTCCGGCATGGACAGATCGGAAAACACGACGCGGATATCATCGTGTTGCTGGAGCATTGCCCAGCCTTCCTCGCCATCGGCGGCTTCGGTGATGGTGTATTCCCTGCCAAGGATCTTGGTGATCGCCCGACGCATCAGGCGGGAATCATCGACAACCAGCAGGTGTGGCTGTTCGGCCGTATTTTCGTCGGGCATCGCATATCCCTGTGAAGGCGTCTGCCTGGACGCCGCGGATTATTATTCTGTTAAAAAACCTTGTCTAATCATAGTAGTTAACCATAATCGTTCAAGTACCTATAGATGGCTATGGCCAGTGCAGGCCGGTCTCCTACGGTAATCTGCCAGTTTTGTCACACGGTTTTCATGTTACAGCCTTGCACTGGACAGGCGTGCAGGCGGTGAAACAGTGACTTGTTCAGATCCTAGACTATGGTGTAGCCTTCTTATAATCAATAGCTTGGGGAGAGTTATCGGTGTACGGATTAGGCCAGCAGGTACTGCGAACGGACGTGGCAGGCATGCCGCTGGAATGGATTGACTACCAGGATGCCGTGCGGCTCTACCATAGCGGGCAGGTTGCCTTTACCTGTGGCACACCTCTTTACCGCTTACATGGCGGGATCAATGCCCGCACGGGGCGGCAGAGCCTGATCGAGGTCAACTCGATTATCGCGACCTATGGCAATAACCAGGCCCTGGCCAGGGCGCGCCGCTTTTATACCCCGCCTTTGAATAACCCTGCCCTGTTCAAACGCGATGGCCGCCTGTGCATGTATTGTGGCGAACGTTTTCCGGCCCGTGACCTGTCGCGCGATCACATCCGGCCGTTGAGCCTGGGTGGTGAAGACAACTGGAACAATGTGATCACCTCATGCAAGCGTTGCAATAATCACAAGGCCGGGCGCACTCCCGAGCAGGCCGGCATGCAGTTGCTGGCGGTACCGTTTACCCCGACCCATGCCGAGTATGTTTACCTGCAGGGCAAGCGTGTGCTGGCTGACCAGATGGAATTTCTGCTCGCGCATTTCCCGCGTAAAAGCCCCATCCACGCCCGGCTGGCGGCTCTGCGAAGCTGAATTATGTCCCTGTGGTCAGCGATCGCCGCAGATATCAGCACGGTCACCGGCACCGCGTTCAGCATAGCAAGTGAGCATGCTGTCGGCGGTGGCAGCATCAATGAGGCGTACCGGATCCAGGGCGTCGGGCAAACCTATTTCGTCAAGCTGAACAGCCCTGGCCGGTTGGCGATGTTTGAGGCCGAGGCGGAAGGCCTGCAGGAGATCGCGGCCTCGAACAGTATCCGGGTGCCGGCCGTGATCTGCACGGGTGTCGCCGCCGGCTACAGCTTCATTGTGCTTGAATATTTATCGCTTGATGACGGCAGTCGCGCGGCGCACGCGCAACTGGGACGGGATCTGGCCGCAATGCATCGTCAGACCCGTCCACAGTTCGGTTGGCAACGGGACAATACGATTGGCTCTACCCCGCAGCATAATGACTGGCGTGAAGACTGGCCCGGTTTTCTGCGTGAGCAGCGGTTGGGTTACCAGCTTGAACTGGCGGCAGGCAACGGTTGCGGCCGGCAGCTACGCGAGCAGGGGGCGAAAATGCTTGCCGGGCTGGAAGGGTTTTTCCATGATTACACCCCGCAGGCCTCGCTACTGCATGGCGATTTGTGGTCCGGCAATTATGCGGTAACGACTGACGACGTGCCGGTGATTTTTGACCCGGCCGTCTACTATGGTGACCGGGAAGCGGATCTTGCCATGACCGAATTGTTTGGCGCCTTCCCGGCGGCCTTTTATGAGGCGTACCAGGCTGCATGGCCACTGGATCCGGGCTATTCGACCCGCAAACAGCTGTATAACCTGTACCACATCCTCAACCATTTCAACCTGTTCGGGGGCGGCTATGAAGGCCAGGCACTGTCCATGTGCGAGCGATTGCTCGCGCAGCTGCCTTGAGAACCCCTCATTTCTGGTCTATATCTAAATATACCGCCTGGCTGACGGTATAAAAAAAACGAGTGACACTGCCGGGTGGGGTGGGGTGTGCGTTGCGGGCAAATCCGGCATGGCACAAATTGGCAAGATCAGGATTGACAGGCTGTAGGCATGAAAAAAATCATCACAATCGTATTTTTCCCGTTGCTGTTACTGCCGGCATTCGTGGTGGCAGACACCAGTGATTACATCTGGAATATGCAATTTGAACAGAAAATCGGGCTGGCCGAGCAGGGCGATAAAAAAGCCCAGTATGATGTCGGCAATATGTACCTGAAGGGTCAGGGCACGGCACGCGATGCCGAAAAGGCATTCGACTGGTACCAGAAGGCGGCCGATCAGGGCTATGTCCGCGCGATTTACAAGATTGGTTTTCTCTACCACAAGGGCGAGGGCGTCAAGAAAAACAATGGCAAGGCATTCGACTGGATCAAGCGCGCCGCCGAGCAGGATTACCGCCCGGCCATGTATTACCTTGGCAAGCTGTATGCAAGCGGTGCCGGCACCAAGAAGAACCTGAATGCGGCGCTGGAGTGGTACGAGAAGGCGGAGAAGGCCGGCTATCACCCGGCGAAAAAGGCCATTGCCAATGTGAAAAAACAGATTGCGTCGGCCCCGAAACCGGCCTCGGCAGCGCGTAGCGCGACAAGAACAGCCCCGGCGCGCAGCGCGACAAAAACAGCGCCGAGCCCTGTTCCTGCTGCGAAAAAACGCAAGACCGCGGCATCGCCGAACCTGTTATCCACGCTTATTGCCTCGAAGTGGCAGCAAGACGGTGAACCGGCGGATATGCTTCCCTCAGCGGTGACCGAATGCAGCGTCCGCAACGGCCTGATTGCCTGCGCCTCGGAGGAGATTAATGAAAACCAGCCGTTCGGGGTGGTGACCTATCGTATGGAATCCATGATCGGCAATTTCAAGGGTAACAAGTTCAGCGTTCAGTATCGGAAAAACATCACGCTAATCTTCCCGAATGAGCCGGATAATCCGAACCTGAAGATCCCGCTTGATTACGGGCCACAACCACCGGTGCGCCTGGACTGCGAGCTGGTTGGTGACAAAGACGTCAGTTGCCAGACACCGGATAACAAATCGCTCGTCTACGTCAAACTGTAATTGGCTTCGATTCCGTGATTTGAATGCCGGCCCTGGGGCCGGCATTTTTGTGCCCGCTAAACGTGCGGAGCAAAGTGTGAATTTTTCACAGTCGCGCTGTGGCATTTGACGATGCCAGCCGATCCCCAGCGGCCCTGCCATGCTCTGCACGGGCATAATGAAGGGAGAGGACACATGCCATCTGTACTGCTTGTCGAAACGCATGTGCTTGTTCAGCTACCGGATGTTTGACAAACTGTAGGTGAAACGATGTAGCCTTGATGCATATTGCACGTAAACACGGCTTTCTTGGTGAAGCATTCCCCGGCAACGCCAGGCAGTATGACAGGATCAATAGTGCGTGTTGAGCCACTGCTTGAATTCGTCGAAGGGCAGCGGCTTGCATACAAAGTGCCCCTGCACGAGATCGCAGCCCATCGCCACGAGCATATCCAGGATAGCATCTGACTCAACGCCTTCTGCAGTGACCGTCAGACCGAGATTCTGGGCCAGGTCTATAATGGAATGTACGATGGCGGCATCGTTTTCATCATCAGCCATATCCAGCACGAATGATTTGTCGATTTTCAGTTGTGATACAGGCAATTGCTTCAGGTAGGCCAATGAAGAAAAGCCGGTGCCAAAATCATCAATAGAAAGATGAACGCCAAGCTTTTCAAATGCCCGCATGTTGCTGTTGGCATGTGCAACATCAGTCATCATGACACTTTCCGTGATCTCAAGATGCAGTTTGTCCGGCTGCATGGAGTAACTGGCCAGAGACGAATCGATGTACTCAAACAGGTCAACATCCTGCAGGTTCCAGGCCGACAGGTTGATGGAGAGGCCGGTATCAAAACCTTCTGTACGTAACACGGCATAGTCTTGCAACGCAGTACTGATTACCCAGCTGGTGAGCGGCCGGATCAGACCGGTATGTTCCGCCAGTTGTATGCTTTCATTGGGAGGTACCATGCCGAACTCGGGATGTCGCCAGCGTAACAAGGCCTCGGCGCCAACGACTTCACGATTATGCAGGGCGACAATTGGCTGATAATGAAGTTCAAGGTCATTATTCTGAATAGCCAAACGCAAGTCATTCACAAGGCGAAGCCGGTTCAGGCTGGTGGGATCCTGGCCACTTTCATATACTGAATAACCGGAATTACCCCGCTTTGCGCTGTACATTGCGATATCAGCATGTTGCAGCAGGGACTGGGTGTCATCACCATGTTCAGGATACAGGGCAATACCAACACTGATGCCGACATACAAATGATGATTCTCAATCGTGATCGCCTTGTCGAGCGACGTCGTGATTTTCTCCGCTATACGCAGCGCATCATGCGCATCAGTACCAGGTAATACCAGTGCAAATTCATCGCCACCCAGACGGGCAATCGTATCGTTGTGTCGCAGCAATTCATGCAGGCGTGACGAGGTTTCCCTCAGGATACGATCGCCGATATGGTGTCCCAGGGTGTCGTTGATCTCCTTGAATCGATCCAGATCAGTAATAAATAAAGCACAACTGGTACCGTCGCGTTTCGCGCTATCAATGGCTTGTTGTAAGCGGTCCTGTAGAAGAATCCGGTTGGGTAACCCGGTGAGCGCATCGTGCAGGGCCTGGTGTTCGAGTGCATTCTGACGGCTTTGCACCTGGCTATGCAGTTCGTGAAAGGCATCCACGAGTTCGCGGGTCTCTTTTGTGGAAACCCGCGGGATTACCGGTGGGCTGGCAAAAAACGCCTCACGGCGCAGGGCGCTGGTGATATTGGCAATGGGTTTTAGAATGGTGCTGGATAACAGAAAATAGCCGGCGACAATGAAGAGCAGGGCAACGCCAA
>JASFJH010000170.1:0-5084 GCA_050122215.1 Granulosicoccaceae bacterium
GGAAAACTGGTCGAGTACCTTGCCCTCACCGTTGGCCTCCATGTCGCGGGCCAGGTCGATGGCGGCCTCCATACTACCCTCGCGCGGGGTCAGGATGATCTCGGCACCGAAGGCCTTCATCGCGCCACGGCGCTCCTCGCTCATATGCTCGGGCATGATCAGCACCATCCGGTAGCCCTTCATCGCCGCGGCCATTGCCAGCGCGATGCCGGTATTGCCGCTGGTCGCCTCGATCAGCGTGTCCCCCGGCCTTATCTCACCGCGTTGTTCGGCATGCCGGATCATGCTCAGCGCCGGACGGTCTTTCACCGAGCCGGCCGGGTTATTGCCCTCGAGCTTGACCAGCACGGTATTGTTCGTTTCGCCGGGCAGGCGTTGCAGACGCACCAGCGGTGTATTCCCGACAAAATCTTCAAGGGTATGGTAGGTCATGCCCGGCATTGTACATAAAAATCACGCACCGGAGTGGCGACATCACTGGAAAAGCTGGTGAACAGGAGGTATAAACGGATTGAGGGGAGGGAGAATATGGATATCTATGACGAAGCACTGGCCCTGGAGCGCGCCGGCGGTGATCAACAGCTTGCCGAACAAATGTTTGCCATGCTGCGCAGGGATCTGCCGCACCAACAACAAGACATCGAAAAGGCCCACCAGGCCGGTGAGCTGGTGCGGATGCAACAGATCACGCACAGGATCGTGGGGGGAACGCGTTATTGCGGGGTACCCGGACTGGCCGACAGCGCCGAGGTCCTCGACCGCTACCTCAAGGCCGGGCACATCGAACAACTCGACCTGTTGCTGAAAAACCTCAATGAAGAAATCGAGCGGGTCCTGACCTATACGCCGTGAGTGCCCGCTGCAGTCTCATTGCTGACGGCTAAGCAAGGTCACAAAGGCAACGGCGTGGTCCTGTTCATCAGCGAGACTGATATAGCCCTCACCGATACCCAGTTCCTCGCATAATTCGAGTGCCCGATCATAAAACTCGACCACGGGTTTGCCATGCTCGTCATGCCCGACCCCGACATGCCGCAGACTCATACCGCGGCTGAAACCGATCCCCATGGCCTTGGCGATCGCTTCTTTTGCGGCGAAGCGGCGCGCCAGAAAGTGTGCCGGGCGCGCAGATTGTTCAAAATCACGGTACTCCTGGTCGGTCAGGATGCGCCGCGCAAACCGTTCACCATACTTCTCAAGGTTTGCCGACATACGTGCCACGCGCACAATGTCTGTACCAATACCATATATCATCCGGCCTGGCCTGCCAGCACGGCACGCTGCCGTGCGGCACACATAATGTCTTTCATTTCCCGTACCGCCGGCTGCAACCCGGTAAACACAGCCCGGGCAATGATGGCATGCCCGATATTCAGTTCCCGGATAGCGACGAGTTCGGCAATTGGCCCGGTATTGTGGTAATGCAGGCCATGCCCGGCATTGACATGCAGACCGAGCTCCACGCCGCGGCTCACCGCGTCACGAATGCGCGCAAACTCGGCATCGCGTTCAGCCGCGGTCTGTGCATCGGCATAGTGCCCGGTATGAATTTCGATCACCGGCGCACCCGCCTCGGCGGCGGCTTCGATTTGCGCCGGTTCCGCATCAATGAACAGTGATACGCGCACCCCTGCCTCGCGCAGGCGCGCACAGGCATCACGCATACGCTCACGCTGACCGGCCACGTCCAGCCCGCCTTCCGTGGTGAGTTCCTCGCGGCGTTCCGGAACCAGGCAACACTCTTCAGGCTGGATGCGCGCGGCAATCGCCAGCATTTCTTCCGTAACCGCCATCTCCAGGTTCATGCGCGTCTGCAGCACACCCTTGAGCATCTCGACATCCCGCTCCTGGATGTGACGGCGGTCTTCACGCAGGTGCAACGTCACCGCGTCGGCACCGGCCTGTTCGGATTCGATCGCGGCCTGAACGGGATCCGGGTAACGTGTGCCCCGGGCCTGCCGCAGGGTTGCGACGTGATCGATATTTACGCCCAGCAAGATATCAGGATAAATCAAGGTTGAACTCCAACAGGTAAAGCATCACAGGATTCGATTATACATAAGGCGGCTCTGCAGTGGCTTGTCACCCAGGTACTGGCGCAGCACGCTACGCATGAGCTGTTTGATCTCGCGCAATTGCCGATCATTCATTGCTGCTTCCGCCGCCAGGGCTAACAGGCTACCGCCATGCAGGCTCACACCGCCGGTCAGTGTCGGGTTCATCGCCACAGGCCCAACATCCGGGACATAATAATACTCCGCATCCGCCTGGATAGGCGCTCCACTTGCGGCTTCGTGGTCCAGTACCAGTCCGTAGCCCAGTTCATCGAGTAAACGTTTCTCGAACAGCCTGAGTGCCTGTTCAATACGCCGTGAATCTGTGGCCGGTGCCAGGGCATGCAGGGCCTGTTCGTAACAGGCAAACACCGCTTCATGCGGGTCATGGCGCATTAACAGGCGCATGATGAGTTCGTTCAGGTAAAAAGCACTGGCGGTGTGCGCCGGGTCGATGACTACCGGCATGCCATCGGACTCGATATGCGTCAGGGTCAGCAGTTCGCCGCGACCGGACCAGCTCACCAGCACCCGACCAAATGGCTGGATCAGTGACTGCATCCCGGAACGTGAACGCTGTGCACCCCGCGCAATGGCACCAACGCGCCCGTGTTGTTTGCTGAACAATTCCACCAGCAGGCTGGTATTACGATAAGCACGGCGATGCAGGATATAGGCAGGCTGAAGCTCGACACGCATGCGCGTTACATCTCATCCGTGTAACCAAGGCTGCGCAGCGCCCGCTCATCATCTGACCACCCTGCCCGCACCTTGACCCATAATTGCAGGTAGACCTTTGACTCGAGCATTTTCTCCAGCTCTTCGCGTGCCTGCTGACCAATTGCCTTGATCATTTCACCGCCCTTGCCGACGACGATGCTCTTCTGCCCCTTGCGCTCGACCCAGATCACGGCAGCGATATGCCACATGTCACCTTCGCGTGCATACTTTTCGATTTCCACAGTCAAGGCATAGGGCACTTCCTTGCCAAGGCGGCGCATCAGTTTTTCCCGGATCAGTTCAGCAGCAATGAAACGCATACTGCGATCGGTCACCTGGTCTTTGTCAAAAAAGAACGGTGCCTCGGGCAAATAACCGGTCAATACCTCTTCCAGTCTTTCCAGGCCGCTGCCACTGGTTGCCGACACCGGTACAATAGTCTCTATGCCGGTCTTCTCCTGCAACTCGGCAATCAGCGGTAACAGGGCATCCTTGTCCTTGAGCCGATCGATCTTGTTAATGACCAGCACTACAGGACGCGTGCTCCGCCGTATCTTCTCCAGTACTTTTTGATCGGCGTCCTGCCAGCCTGTCGCCTCGACCATAAATACAATCACGTCGACATCGGTAATCGCCGAGACTGCCGCGCGATTCATGAAACGACTCATTGCCTGGCGTTGATCATCGTGGATACCCGGCGTGTCGACAAACAGCATCTGCGTTGTGTCGGTGGTCTTGATACCCAGTACCCGATGCCGGGTGGTTTGCGGCTTGCGCGAGGTAATACTGATTTTCTGGCCGAGCATGTGGTTCAACAAGGTTGACTTGCCGACATTGGGTCGCCCCACGAGTGCAACATAACCGCAACGGGTCTGCCCGGCACTGCTCATGCCTCGAGCTCCTCGAGTATGGACGCGGCCGCAGCCTGCTCTGCCTTGCGACGACTTGACGCGGAGGCCGTCACTGCTTGCAGCCCCTCGACCCGGCACTCCACGGTAAAACGCTGTTTATGTGCCTCGCCTTCGACCGCCACAACATCGTATTCGGGAAGCGGAATTTGCCTGGCCTGCAGATACTCCTGCAAACGTGTTTTCGGATCTTTCAGCACCTCGTCAGGGGAAATTGCCGCGATACGGCTGGCAAAGTGGTGCGCCACAAAATCGCGGCAGCTCGCGAGCTGGCTGTCGAGGTAAATTGCGCCGAGTATCGCCTCAAGTGCATCGGCAAGTATCGAGGCCCGACGAAAGCCACCGCTTTTCAATTCGCCCGGCCCCAGCTTCAGGTGCTCGCCCAGCTCGAGTGACTGGGCAATCTCGGCGAGGACATCACCACGCACGAGACTCGCCCGCATCCGGCTCATCTCACCTTCACTTGCATCCGGGAACCGTTTGTACAGCTCCTCGGCGACCAGCATACCCAGTATGGCATCACCAAGAAACTCCAAACGCTCATTATTGCGACTGCCCGCACTGCGATGCGTCAACGCCTCCTGCAACAGGCTGCTGTCTGTGAAAGTATAGTGAAGCGCTTTTTGTAAACGCTCGATATCCGGCATCAATGTGCAATAATCTCGACAGACTCGTCAAACTCGGCCAGGACACTGATCGGACCACCGAGTTTTTGTACCACCTCATACTGACAATTAATCGTCAGTACACCACCGGCCCGGGAAATCGTTATATTCTTGCGTGAGGCATTTTTAACATCGTTAATCTGGAAACGTCGTTCAATCTTTTTTATGATTTCCGCATTGGATTGCTTCGTGATCGATGGTTCATTTTCCAGCGATTTGAGCGAAGAAACCACGCTGAGGTTTTCAGCAAACATCGGGAAAAGTTTCAGCCCGAGGAAAACGAAAAATGCGATTAACGCGAGAATAATCAGCCAGCCGATCGCTGTCACACCGCGTTGTCTTGCCACCATATTCTTCATCTTGACCACCTCTTCATTGTTATTTGATTGATGTCCCAATTCGTCCCCAACGGATACGATCCAGTGACAGGAAATCCTGGCGTGGATCAGAGCTTAACCAGATAAACATCGCCTTACCAACAAGGTTGGCCTCGGGCACTGTACCCCAGTAACGACTGTCATTACTGTTATCGCGGTTATCGCCCATTACCAGGTACTCGCCCTCTGGCACGATATATTCCCGTCCCTGTTCAAGTCCCGGACAAACCAGAATATCGTGTTCGACACCATCAAGCGTTTCACGTCGCTGCTGTGCTGGCGGCCCCAGCGGGCCACCGCAGGCGCCACGATATTCACCCAGCAGCGTTTGCCCGGCCGGTTCTCCATTAATATAGAGTA
>JASFJH010000171.1:0-5045 GCA_050122215.1 Granulosicoccaceae bacterium
ACGCCTGTCACCGTCAACGCGTAACACGCTGCCACAACTGTTCCAGTCACCGAGCACGATGCGTCGAGCCGGTTTGCCGTCGATGCTGATATCGTGAATTGCTGGCCGGTGGGTATGGCCGTGGATCAGTTCATCCACGCCATACTTGCGCATCACCTCTGCCACGGCATCGTCATTCACATCCATGATGGCATCGGGTTTATTGCGGGTTTGTTCGCGGCTCAGATGCCGGTATTCCTGCGCCAGCCTGATCCGTTCAGCCAGCGGTTTGGCCAGGAATTCGTTTTGCCACTGCGTACTGCGTAACTGCTGGCGGGTTTGTTGGTGTTCGATATCATCCGTGCACAGGCTGTCACCGTGCATGAGCAGCACGCGCTTGCCGTATAACTCGATAACACTCGGATCGGGCAGCAGACTGCAGCCAGTCTCGGCGCAGAACTTCTCGCCAAGCAGGAAATCGCGATTGCCGTGCATGACGTACACAGGGGTGCCGGTAGCCGTCATGCGTCGCAGGATATCGATGAAGTGCCGGGTCGCCGGGCGATCATCATCATCGCCGACCCACACCTCGAACAGGTCACCGAGGATGTAAATCGCCTCGGCCGCGGCACTTTCCTGTGCAACGAAGGTTTCCAGCAGGTGCGTTACCTGTGGCAACTGCGCGTCAAGGTGCAGGTCGGAAATGAAAAGAATGGTCATGTGTTAACGGCGTATTACTCGACAATTTCCACTTTTTCAATGATCACGTCTTCCACCGGCACATCCTGGTGACCACCGCTGTTGCCGGTAGCCACGCCCTTGATGGCCTCGACCACATCCATGCCATCGGTGACCTGGCCAAACACACAGTAACCCCAGCCCTGCGCATTCGGCGCAGTGTGGTCGAGGAAGGTGTTGTCCTTGACGTTAATGAAGAACTGCGCAGTCGCCGAGTGCGGATCATTGGTCCGCGCCATCGCAATACTGCCGTTGACATTGGACAGGCCGTTGTCGGCCTCGTTCTTGATCGGTGCACGGGTCTCTTTTTGTTTCATACCCGGCTCGAAACCACCGCCCTGGATCATAAAACCGTTAATCACACGGTGAAAGATGGTGCCGTCGTAAAAACCGTCCTGCACATATTGCCTGAAGTTGGCGCAGGTTTCCGGTGCCTTGTCTTCGTTCAGTTCAATGGTGATATCACCGTGATTGGTATGCATCTTGATCATGATTGCTGTCCTGTCTCCAGAGTAACGTTGTGAATGATAACCGGTGTCTGCGGGACATCACCGGGGAATGGCCCGCCGGGCCCGGTCGGGAGGGTACGGATCCTGTCCACGGTATCCATGCCGGCCACGACTTTACCGAATACGGCATAACCCCAGCCTTGTGGTGTCGGTGACTGGTAGTCGAGAAACGCATTGTCGGCGACGTTGATGAAAAACTGCGCGGTGGCGGAATGGGGATCGCCAGTTCTCGCCATGGCAATCGTGCCCCGCGTATTTTTCAGGCCGTTGTTGGCTTCGTTCCTGATCGCCAGCCGGGTGGTGCGCTTCCGGAAGTCCTTGTCAAAGCCGCCGCCCTGGATCATGAAGCCATCGATGACACGGTGGAAGATCGTACCATTGTAGGCCTTGGTTTCGACATAGCCGAGGAAGTTTGCCACCGTCATCGGGGCGCGGGCACGGTCCAGCGCCAGTACGATGTCACCCTCGCTGGTCTGCATGCGCACCCGCACGGCAGCGGCCTCATCCGCGGATTGTGGTATGGCAGGTTGTGGCGGCTCGCAACCCAGCAGACTGAGCAGCGCGACTGCCGTGATAATGCGTTTCAACATGGTGGTTCCCGTGACATTGAATTGTGCCCGATCATATCGGCTTTGCGGGGAGCGCGGAAGGCGCAAGCCGGGCCGAAACCCGTTATAATCGCCGTCGATTTGCACAAATCACATGTTTTGAGAGGTCAGGGTGCTGCACATCTACAACAGTTTGAATCGCGACAAGGTCCCGTTTACGCCGATTGATCCGGAAAATGTCCGCCTGTATGTGTGCGGGATGACCGTATATGACCTGTGTCATCTCGGCCATGCCCGCGTGCTGGTCGTATTTGATGTCGTGAACCGCTACCTGCGCGGGATCTACGGTGACGATAAGGTCACCTATGTGCGCAACATTACCGATATCGATGACAAGATCATCGCCCGCGCCAATGAAAAGGGCGAGGCCTTTTCCGATCTGACCGCGCGCTTTATCGAGGAAATGAACCGCGATGCCGATGCGCTCGGTGTGCGCCGCCCGGATCTTGAACCACGCGCGACCGGGCACATGCAGCAGATTATCGACATGATCAGCGAACTGATCGCGCGCGGCCACGCCTATGCGGCGGATAATGGCGATGTCTACTATGACGTCAGCAGCTTCGACGGTTATGGCGCGCTTTCCGGCAAACACCTTGAAGACCTGCGTGCCGGCGCCCGGGTCGAGGTCGATGAGGCCAAGGCCGATCCACTGGATTTCGTGTTATGGAAGGCCGCCAAATCCGGTGAACCGTCCTGGGATTCGCCGTGGGGCAAGGGCCGGCCGGGCTGGCACATCGAGTGCTCGGCGATGTCGACGCATTGCCTTGGCCACCATTTCGATATCCACGGCGGCGGTATGGATCTGCAGTTCCCGCACCATGAGAACGAGATCGCCCAGTCCGAGGGTGCCACCGGCGAGAAGTTCGTCAATGTCTGGATGCACAACGGCTTCGTGCGCATTGATGATGAAAAGATGTCGAAGTCGCTCGGCAACTTCTTCACCGTGCGTGAGATCCTCGCGCTGTACGCGCCGGAAGTCGTGCGCTACTTCATCCTTAACAGCCATTACCGCAGTCCGCTGAATTATTCCGATGCCCAGCTCGACAGCGCGCGGGCCGCACTCGACAGTTATTACACCGCCTTGCGCGGCCTGGTGCCGGATACCGCGGCCGAGGGTGGCGAGTATGAGCAGCGTTTTTGCAGCGCCATGGATGATGATTTCAGCACGCCCGAGGCGCTCGCCGTGCTGGCCGATTTGCGCCATGCCATCAACCGCGCCCGTGCCGCGGATGATCTGGAAGCGGCGCAGGCCTATGCCGGGGTGCTGGTGCGCCTGGGTGGCTTGCTCGGCGTGTTGCAGGCCGATCCCGAGGCCTGGCTGACCGGCGCGGCCAGTGACGATGCCCTGGATGCGCAGACCATCGAGACCATGATC
The DNA here is from genome assembly GCA_050122215.1 of Granulosicoccaceae bacterium. Classification (GTDB taxonomy): domain Bacteria; phylum Pseudomonadota; class Gammaproteobacteria; order AKS1; family AKS1; genus JASFJH01. Next base: position 3,213 of record JASFJH010000171.1, read on the forward strand.
GCGCAGCGCAACGCGGCCCGGGCTGACAAGGACTGGGCCGAGGCCGACCGGATCCGCGACGAACTGAAGGGGCAGGGCGTGATTATCGAGGACGCGGCCGGTGTGACCAGCTGGCGGCGTGCCTGAGCTGCTGGCGGGAATTTTCCTGCTATGCTGTTGTCATAGTTTCAGGTATTTTTTCGAAAAAAGACACGTTTACGAGGGATTTAGCATGTTCAGGACAGGAATCGCAGTCATCTCGGTCGTTTTCGTTATGGCATCCGCTCATGCAGCCGAGTCACTCAAGGAAGACAGCAAGCACGTCAAAACATGGAACCGTTTTGCAGATGCCATGTACGAGTTACACAAACAACGCATGAAAAAGCATGATGTCATCACCTCCGAGAAAGTCGGCGGCTATCACAATGATCCCGACTTTTATCGGGAAGTGACATACCGTAACAAGAAGACCGGTAACATTCTCAGTCGTATCCAGTGGGAAAAAGACAATCCCGATACTATCCATGTCATCGAAATGTTCTTCCATGATGACGAGGGCCGCGTGGTCCGTGACTACACTGCCGCCTATCTGCCGGGCTTCCGTAACGCGCCGGTACAGACGCTGGTGGCGTTTCATGGCTACAACAAGGATCTGCATTCATTCCGCTCGTTTGATGCCAATGGCAATGTCGTGTTCGAGCGGTGCGAGGGCAGGTTCAAGGGCGAGTACATCGATCTTTCCTATGAAGATTATGACATCGAAACCATGAAACTGAATCCGGAGCACAGCGAAATGGCATCCCCCGCATACAAGGCCTGTTTCAAGGGCCTGCCGGATCAGGCAGGCAAGTACCTGGATCCGAAACACGCCGCATTGGATCTGAAATGAACTATGCTGAAGCCGGCATTTAGCCGGCTTCACGCAACTCCGCGGCATCAAGGGTGTTCTGCAGCAGTGTGGCAATGGTCATCGGGCCAACCCCGCCGGGCACCGGCGTGATCCACGCCGCGCGTTTCGCAGCCGTGGAAAATTCGACATCACCGACAAGCCGGCCATCCTCGAGCCGGTTGATACCGACATCTATCACGATAGCACCGGGTTTGATCCACTCGCCTTTGACAAATTCCGGGATACCGACGGCCGCGACGACAATATCCGCGGCAGCAATCTTGTCCGCGAGATTGATTGTGCGGCTGTGACAGACGGTCACCGTGCAGCGCGCCATGAGCAGTTCCAGCGCCATCGGCCGACCGACAATATTAGAGGCCCCGACCACGACCGCATCCTTGCCGGCAAGCGGGATACCGGTGGACTCGAGCAGGGTCATGCAGCCGCGCGGCGTGCAAGGACGCAGCAACGGCATGCGCTGGGCAAGCCGGCCGAAATTGTAGGGGTGGAAACCGTCGACATCCTTGGCCGGATGGATGCGCTCGATCACCTTGTCCGGGTCGATGTGCTCCGGCAGGGGTAGCTGCACGAGGATACCGTCGACGGTCGGGTCGACGTTCAGTTCGTCAATCAGCGCCAGCAGTGTCTTTTCGCTCGTGTCGGCAGGCAGGTCATGGGAAATCGAGTTAATGCCGGTTTCCTCGCAGGCGCGGCGCTTGTTGCGCACATAGATCTCCGAGGCGGGATCCTCGCCGACCAGGATCACGGCCAGCCCCGGGGCCGGTTTGTTCGCGGCCAGCCGCGCCTCGACGCGGCTGCGGATGTGCTGGCGTAATTCGGCGGCAATGCTTTTGCCATTGATGATACGTGCGGTCATGCTGGTTATCCTGCCACTGCGGGTATCGGCCTGCGGAAAGGGCGGGATTATAACCGAATTTTCCGCCTTGATGGCCTTTGTCTGATTG
>JASFJH010000172.1:0-5035 GCA_050122215.1 Granulosicoccaceae bacterium
ATTATACTAGAAATAATTCGGATAAGATTCGAATATGAACCCTGGCCACGTCCCAGGGTCGGAAATTTACAGGGATAGACGAAATAATGCACACTGGGGCATCTATGACACCACGAAAATCTCGTTCGCGCCGCTGGCTACCGCTCGCCCTCGGGCTGCTGGCCGTACTCAACCTGTCCGGTTGCGGCAGCCTGGCGCCGAAGATCGCGGCCGAGCCGGCGGAGCCCGTGGCGCAGAAGCAGCCCGCTCGCCCCGATCTGCCGGCGGTGCCGCTGACCCCGGAGCGCCTGTACAAGCTGGTTGCCGCCGAAATGGCCGGCCAGCGTGGCGACCTGCCGCTGGCCGTGCATTATTATGTCGAACTGGCGCTGGAGACGCGTGACCCGCGCATCGTCGAGCGGGCCACCCGGATCGCGATGTATGCCGGCGATAATGCCAGCGCCCTGAAAACGGCCGAGCTGTGGGTCAAACTCGAGCCGGAGCAGGCCAAGGCGCATTATGCCCTGGCGCGGCTGTATGTCGACACCGACGATATCCCTGCCGCGGTGCGCGCCCTCGACGAGATCGTGCGCAAGGCCGGCGCCACTGATCAGGTCTTTAATGACCTGGTCAAACTGTTTGCCCGCGATGCCAGGCGCAACAATGTCCATGCCGCCATGCAACAGCTGGCGCAGCAATATGCCGATAACCCGGCGGCGCAGTTTGCCCTGAGCCGGGTCGCCGAGCATGCCGGCAAGCTGGATGAAGCCCTGTCTGCGGCTGAAAACGCGATACGCCTGCGCCCAAAGTGGGTCAGCGCCCAGCAATATTATGCGCGCCTGTTACACCTGCAGGGCAGAACTGACGAGGCCATCACCTGGCTGCGTACAGTCCTGCAGGAACAGGACGACAAGGTCCTGCACCTGACCTATGCGCGCATGCTGGTGGAGGCGCGCCGCTTCGAGCAGGCCCGCAAGCAGTTTGAGATCGTGCTCAGCCGCAGCCCCGAGGATACCGACATCCTGTTCGCGCTGGGTGTGTTGTCGCTGCAGGCCAATGACCTGGATGCCGCCGAGAAATACCTGAGCCGGCTGGCCGAGGCCGGCGATCACCGTATCGAGGCGGCGTATTACCTTGGCCAGATCGCCGAAGACCGCAAGGATTATCAGCAGGCGATCCGCTGGTATACGCAGGTGGAACAGGGTGAGTATGCCTTCGAGGCCCGGCTGCGTGTAGCCAGCCTGTATGCCCGGCAGGGCAACCTCGAGGCGGCCCTGGCTCATCTTGACGGCACCACGACGCGCGGTGAGGAAGAGCACATCCGCGTCTACCTGGCCCGCGGTGATGCGATGCGTGAGGTCGGCGAGTACGCCGCGGCGGTCGAGATGTACAACGAGGCATTGCAGGAGTACCCGGACAATCCCGATCTGTTGTATGCGCGGGCACTCATGGCCGAACGCATCGACCGGCTGGATATCCTGATCGCGGATCTCAAGGCGATTCTCGCCAAACAGCCGCAACATCCGCATGCCCTGAACGCGCTTGGCTACACGCTTGCGGATCGCACCGACCGGCTCGATGAGGCGCTCGGCTATATCGAGCAAGCGATCAAACTGTTGCCCGACGATCCGGCCATCCTCGACAGCATGGGCTGGGTGCAATACCGGCTGGGCAATCATGCCGAGGCCGTGCGCTACCTGACCCGCGCCTATGATCTGAACAATGACGCCGAGATCGCCGCCCACCTCGGTGAGGTGCTGTGGGTCATGGGCAAACAGCGCCGTGCCCGCAAGGTCTGGAAGCAGGGCCTCGAGGAGTCGCCGGACGATCGCACGCTGAAAGAGGTCATGAAGCGTTTCCTGCCATGAGCCGTATCTACCGCGCCAGCCTGCTGGCCCTGCTGATGGCAGTCATGCTGCCGGCCTGCACTATCCTGCCCGAGCAGCCCGTTCCTGCAGACCGCGAGGCTGCACGCCTGGCGCATCGCCAGGCGCTGCTGACACTCGAGAGCTGGATGCTGAATGGTCGCATCAGTATTCGCCATGGCGAAGAGGCCTGGCATGCCGGGCTGTACTGGCACCAGATCGGCGATATCTACCAGATCCGTATTATCGCGCCACTCGGCCAAGGCGGGGCGCAACTCGATGGCAGTTCGCACAGCGTCGTGTTGCAGACCGGCGACGGCGAGTACCGTGCCGACAGTGCCGAGCGCCTGCTCGCCGAGCAATTCGGCTGGCAGTTACCCGTGGAAGGACTGCGTTACTGGGCCATTGGCCGGGTCGCGCCGGGGCCGGTGGACAGCATCAGCCACGACGAGTTTGGCCGCCTGCGCGAACTGCAACAAGGCGGCTGGGCAATCACTTACCACCGCTACGTGCCGGCCGGGCCGGGTGCCAACGCGCTCATGTTGCCGGGCAAGGTGTTTTTGCGCCGCAACGGACTGGAGGTGCGATTCGTGGTCGATAGCTGGCAGACGACGCGCACGCAGGTCGCCAGCCGATGAGCCAGGTCTCCCGTGGCTGGCCGGCGCCCGCCAAGCTCAACCTGTTTCTGCATATTACCGGCCGGCGCGCCGACGGCTATCACGAGTTGCAGACCGTGTTTCAGTTGCTGGACAGCGGCGACAGTATCGATTTTACCCTGCGTGACGATGGCCGGATCAGCCGCACCTCCGAGTTGCCCGGTGTGGCCGAGGCCGATGATCTCGTGGTGCGCGCGGCCTGCGCCCTGCAACAGGCGACCGGCAGCCAGATGGGCGCGGATATCCATGTGCATAAAAACCTGCCGGCCGGCGGCGGGCTCGGCGGGGGCAGTTCGAATGCCGCGACCGTGCTGGTGGCACTGAACCACTTGTGGGGCACGGGACTCGACAGCGCGGCGCTGTCTCGCATCGGCCTGGCGCTCGGGGCCGATGTCCCCGTGTTTGTGCACGGACACACGGCCTGGGCAGAGGGTGTAGGTGACAAACTCGAGCCGCTGGAGCTGCCCGAACGCTGGTTCGTCGTGCTGTGCCCGGCGGTACATGTCTCCACGGCCGAAGTTTTTAGTGATCCGCAATTGACACGCGACTGCGCGCCGAAGACAATACGCAACCTTCTGTCCGGACAGGGAAAAAATGTCTGCGAGGCGGTGGTGCGAAAGCGTTACCCGGAAGTTGCCGAGGCGCTCGACTGGCTGGCCGGGCAGGCCGAAGCAAGGCTGACCGGCACCGGGGCCTGTGTGTTTGCCGCTTTCGACGACGTGGTGCAGGCGCAACAGGTACTTGCCGCCCGGCCACCTGACCTGCAGGGTTTTGTCGCACGAGGTTGTAACCAATCACCGTTGTTGGCGAGACTCGAGAAGGAAAGTGATGATTGATGAATGATGATCGATGAATTGAAATCACGTTTATCCATCCCCACTTGTAAATCATCAATATTGATAGGGGTATCGCCAACAGGGTGATGATCTATGAATGATGATTGCTGAATTGAACACACCGTTCATCAATCTGCATTCATAAATCATCAATTTGGATATTGGGGCGTCGCCAAGCGGTTGCCCTGAACCTTCGGGACGAAGGTTAGGGTTGCCCAGACCCGATTAGGGTTGGGTACTCATAATGAACGCTGAAAAGCGTTCTATGAGACATCGCAATGAACCCCGAAGGGGTTCTGCGAGCGGTGCTCGGGGCTAAACGAAGGCCCCCGGAGCGGATTGTTTTAAGTTTTTTGGGGCGTCGCCAAGCGGTAAGGCACTGGGTTTTGATCTCAGCATGCGCAGGTTCGAATCCTGCCGCCCCAGCCATTAATGATATGTGCTGGAATACAACCGGCAGGATGAGAACCTCAAGGTTCGACTAATTCGCGCAGCGAATTGAACAGCGGCGCTTACGAAGTAAGCAACGCTGGCCCGAAGGGTGAGGGACAAAGTCCCGAGTAATCCTGCCGCCCCAGCCATTAATGATATGTGCTGGAATACAACCGGCAGGATGAGAACCTCAAGGTTCGACTAATTCGCGTAGCGAATTGAACAGCGGCGCTTACGAAGTAAGCAACGCTGGCCCGAAGGGTGAGGGTGCACGATGTACAGGAGGTACGAGTGTCGCGAGAGGCAGGAAGCCGGGAGCGACAAGTACCCGAGTAATCCTGCCGCCCCAGCCATTGTATATAGGGAATAGCTGAACAGTAACAGATGAGGTCAACGTGGCAGACATTTCGATGATGGTGTTTACCGGTAATGCGCACCCGCAACTCGCGGCAGCAATCGCCGGCTATCTACACCAGCCACTGGGGCGGGTTCATGTGAACCGTTTCAGTGATGGCGAGACGTCTGTAGAGATCATGGAAGACGTGCGCGGTCGTGACGTGTTTATCGTGCAGCCGACCTCTGCGCCGACCAATGACAACCTCATGGAGTTGCTGGTCATGACTGACGCGCTGCGTCGTTCATCGGCACGTCGCATTACAGCGGTCATTCCGTACTTCGGTTATGCCCGCCAGGATCGTCGACCGCGCTCGGCGCGTGTTGCGATCACCGCCAAGCTCGTGGCGAACATGTTGACCGCGGCAGGTGTGGATCGCGTACTGACCGTTGACCTGCATGCTGACCAGATCCAGGGATTCTTCGATATCCCGGTGGATAACGTATATGCCTCGCCGATCCTGCTCGGCGACGTGTGGAAGCACAACGGCAATGACCTCATGGTCGTGTCACCGGATGTCGGTGGTGTGGTTCGTGCAAGGGCAATTGCCAAGCGCCTTGATGATGCGGATCTCGCCATCATCGACAAGCGCCGACCGAAGGCCAATGTCGCCAAGGTCATGAACATTATTGGTGACGTCGAGGGCCGCAGCTGCGTGCTGATCGACGACATGGTGGATACCGCCGGCACGTTGTGCAAGGCGGCCGATGCATTGAAAGAACACGGCGCGTCGCGTGTGGCTGCGTACTGTACACACCCGGTGTTGTCCGGCCCGGCAGTCGACAACATTAACGCTTCGCTGCTCGACGAGCTGGTGGTTACGGATACCATCCCGCTCCGGGAAGCGGCGCGTAACTGCAAAAAGATCCGCCA
>JASFJH010000173.1:0-5031 GCA_050122215.1 Granulosicoccaceae bacterium
GGGTGAGGGTCGTATTATTCCCATTCCCGATCAGGGCAGTAATATCAAGTTCGGAGATTCGGAGATCAAGGCGATACCGGCGCACTTCCTCCACTCGGTGGGTAATTTTCATTTCTATGATCCGGTCAGCAAGATTTTGTTTTCCGGTGATGTGGGTGCCTCCCTGTCAGACAAGGATCATGAAAAGCCGGTCACTGATTTCGACAAACATGTCAAAACCATGCTTGGTTTTCATCAGCGTTATATGGTTTCCAACAAGGTTTGCCGCCTGTGGGTCAATATGGTGCGCCAGTTGGATGTGGAGATGATGGTCCCGCAGCACGGCCGGCCCTTCGAAGGACCGATGATCGACAGGTTCCTTGACTGGTTTGAAGCGCTGGATTGTGGTGTGGACAATCTCACCCAGTCCTACTATCAGATTCCGTAGCAGGGCGTAATGGCTCGTGTCATATGGCGGTCATAACACGGGGCAGACTGTACTGCCCCTGTTATCACCGCAGTTCACAGATTTGCTCTGCAGCGTCGCTCTATCTATCAATCTGCCTCTCTTTCAATGGTGCAGCAGTGAGGCGCATTCAATCCGTCTTCCGTACGTGTCAGCACCGCCTCGCGTACGGGGTTGGAACGGTATGTCGTACATCCCTTCAGGCCCATGTCATAGGCCAGGTCGTAAATCTGTTCAAACTCATCAAAAGGATAGTGCTCCGGGATGTTGATTGTTTTGGAAATGGCGCTGTCTACATAAGTCTGAAGAGCCGCTTGCATTTCAAGGTGAACGCGCGGCGGGATGTCCTCTGCACAGATCAAGGTCTCCGGAAAATCGCTGGCGTGGCCAGGCAACTTTTGCCACTCCTGCACAGCATAGTCGGTCAACTCGAGTTCGGTTGCCGATCCGTTTGGACCCATGACTTTTCTGTGATAGCTGGGAGCAAAGATGGGCTCAAGGCCACTGGAGACATTGTTTGCAAGCAAGCTGATTGTCCCGGTCGGGGCAATGCCAATCAGGTGGCTGTTGCGTATGCCCCAACGGGCGATCCGGGCTTGCAGCTCCTCGGGCAGGCCCTGGATAAACTTGCCCTGAAGATACTTCTCCTCGTCAAAAAATGGGAAGCTGCCTTTTTCCCCGGCCAGTTCGATTGAGGTCTGATAGGCGGTATGACAGATGGTGCGCATTATCCTGGCAGCCAATTCAAGCGACTCCGGGCTTCCATATCTGATTCCCAGCATGACAAAGGCATCCGCAAGTCCTGTGATGCCAAGGCCGATGCGACGGGTGTTTCGGGCCACCGCCTCATGTCTTTCGAGTGGAAAACGCGAGACCTCTATTACATTGTCCAGCATGCGGGTTGCAATGCGCACAATTGACATTAGTTCATCGAAATCCACCGAGGCAGAATCGGTAAAGGGATTTCGCACGAATTTGACAAGGTTAAGCGAGCCCAAATCGCAGGCGCCATAGGGGGGTAGGGGAATTTCGCCACAGGGATTTGTTGCGCTGATGCGCTCGCGGTACCAGAGATTGTTCAGGTCGTTGATGCGGTCGATGAACAACACACCGGGTTCTGCATAATCATAGGTGGCGCGTAATATTTTCTGCCACAGTGATCTGGCTTTTATATGTTTGATGATCCGGCATGGAATCATGTTTTCATAGCCGGGCCATGTTCTCAACACAGTGCCGGAGCTTGATGAAACAGAACTTTCAGGGAAGACCAGGGGCCAGTCAGCATCGTCTCGTACTGCTGTCATAAAGGCATCAGTGATCTGTACTGACAGATTGAAATGGCGAAGAGCGCCCTTGTGCTGCTTTGCGGAAATGAATTCTTCGATATCAGGATGATCACAGCGTAGAGTCGCCATCATTGCACCGCGACGCGAACCTGTGGAGAGGAGTGTATCGCACATGGCATCCCAAACATGCATGAAGGACACAGGGCCGGAAGCCATGGTGCCTGTATGTCTGGCCCGGGCACCATGTGGTCTCAAACTCGAGAAGTCGTAGCCAATCCCCCCGCCTTGCTGCATGGTCAGGGCGCCTTCCTTGAGGGCATTGAAGATACCTTCCATGGAATCATCGATAACGCCCATAACGAAGCAGTTAAACAGGGTTACATTACGCTCCGTTCCGGTGCCCGCCTGGATCCTCCCACCAGGCAGGAATCTAAACTCCGAGAGCGCATGGTAAAACTGCTGTTGCCAGTGTTCTTTGTCGCCGGGCTCAACATCGGAAAGGGCGCGGCTAATGCGTAGCCAGGTATCCTTTATAGTTGCATCTGTATCGGCGCGATACTTTGTATCCCAAATGTGAGTGGAGATATCTTGCACGAAATAATCCTTGTCGTTAGTGCGACTTTATCCTCAATGCCACCAGATGCAATCTTTATAAATCAGGCTTGTTTGCTGTCATCGGCAATTTCTTTATGCGATATGTCATTCGTGAGCGATTTTTCTATCTGTAAACAGATAGTCCTTTAGTTCTTTTGAGAACGCCGGATCTTTCCTCCTGATCCATTCTATAAGCATGGAGGCGTGTTCTTTTTCCTCATCCCTGTTGTGCGCCAATATCGCTTTCAGCTCCTCATCTTTACAGATATCCACTCTCTGCTGGTACCAGTCTATCGCTTCCAGTTCTTCTTTTAATGATTCAATGGCGCGGTGCATGTCGCGCGCATCATCAGATAGTTCATTGGACGGCTCTTGATATGTCATCAGTCTCTCCTTTTTGATGATTTAGAGCGGACATATTTATCAGACCCGCTATATTTACTCCTATAGCATGTTCTGTAGTAAATGCGAGCCTGTCAAACAACCTGTCGGGGCCAATTCACTCTGACGATGACAATAACACCCTGGCCATAATGGGTATCGGGTTTCGGCGCCAACTGCCCGTTCGGGCATACATTCTTGCTCAATCGCGTAACACGGCTTTCAGGAACTCTCGCGTTCTTTCCTGTTTCGGTCGGGAAAAGATCACCTCGGGCACGTCGTCTTCCACGACCAGTCCCCCTTCCATGAATACTACCCGGTCGGCTATTTCTCGTGCAAAGCCAATCTCGTGGGTGACAATCAGCATGGTGATCTCGGTCTTGTGCGCGAGCATTCTGAGTACGTTTAGCACCTCACCCACCAGCTCCGGATCCAGGGCAGAGGTCACTTCGTCGAACAACATGATCTTTGGTCGCATGGCCAGGGCGCGGGCGATAGCCACGCGTTGTTTCTGACCGCCGGATAACTGGGCCGGATAGGCATCGACCTTGTCCGACAGTCCCACCAGATCCAGCAATTCCATGCCGCGTTGTTTTGCTTCCTCACGTGACAGTCCCAGTACGCGAAGCGGTGCTTCGGTGACATTGCGCAGCACGCTCATGTGCGGGAACAGATTGAAGTGCTGGAATACCATACCCACATTGCCGCGCACCTTGTGCAGGTGGGCGCGGTCGGCTGCGACCTGTTTGCCGTTGCGCGTCATGGTCCAGACGGATTCCCCGGCAATCTCCACGCTGCCGGAATCAATCTTCTCCAGTCCCATGAGGATGCGAAGGATGGTGGATTTGCCTGAACCGCTGGGCCCGATCAGGGCCACTTTCTCTCCGGGATATATATCCAGGTCCAGGCTGCGCACAATCTGCAGATCGCCGAATGACTTGCACACCCCGCGCAGTCGGATGATGGGTTGTTTGTTATCAGTGGCTGCCAAAGCGTGCCTCCAGTTTACGTATGAATCGCGACGATAGCAGGCTGATCGCCAGGAACATGAGACCGACCAGCGTCAGCGGTTCCAGGTAACGGAACGTCTCGGCACCGATGAGCTTTGACGTTTGCAGCAGTTCCAGCACTGTAATTGCCGCCAGCATGGGGGTATCTTTGAACATGGCAATCAGGTAATTACCCAATGCAGGTATCACCGGTGGGATGGCCTGGGGTAAAATCACCGCACGCCAAGTGAGCCACGGTTTCATATTGAGGGCGAGAGCCGCCTCCCACTGCCCCCTGGGGATGCCTTCGATGCCCGCCCGGTACACCTCTGACGTATAGGCGCTGTAGTGCAGGCCCAGCGCCAGGATACCGGTCGTCAATGGCGAGAACCGGATGCCGGCATCAGGCAATATAAAGAACAGGAAGTAGATTTGCACCAGCAGTGGTGTGCTGCGAACGAACTCCACTACCCAGAAAGTCGGCACGGAGATGAGGCGATGGTGAGAGCGGCGCAGGATGGCCCATACGAGACCCAGCACCAGGGCCAGTGACATACCCAATAGCGTGGCCTGGATTGTCACCAGGAAGGCGCGCAACAGATCAGGCAGGATCTGCAAAGTGAAACCCCAGTCCCACATCAGTGCAAGCCCCCGTAATCACGGCCTGTCGCCAGGCGTCGTTCCAGCCATCGCACACCGTAGCTGATGCACTGCGCTACCAGGAAATACAAGATAAGAATGAGCGTAAAGATCTCGGCTGAACGCAACGTCGCACTACGCAGCAATTGCCCCTGGAAAGTAAGGTCGCCAAGGGTGATCAGGGAAACCAGTGCCGTACTTTTGAGTAGCTCGATTAACAGGTTGCCAAAGGGTGGCAGCATGGCGAGCAGGGCCTGCGGCAGAATAATGCGCCACATGGTCTGGCGTTCGGTGAAGTTCAGTGCAATGGCCGCCTCATATTGATTCACGGGCACGGCCTCGATGGCACCGCGCACCACTTCCGCGCCATAGGCGCCGATGTTGAGCCCGAGCACGAGGATTCCCACGGTCATCGCGTCAAGTTCAATGCCCAGCAAAGGCAAGGCGAAGTAGGCCCAGAACAGTTGCACCAACGCGGAGGTGCCGCGGAACAGATCGATGTAGACGAGCGCCGGGATGCTCAGCCAGGGATGGTGCGATAGCCTGGCCAGACCAGCAGAAAATGCAGTCACTGCAGCCACAATTGTGCCACCGGCAGTGACAATTAGTGTGATCCACAGTCCCTGCAATAACGTTGGAAGCAAGTCAAAGGGTTGCGGCACTTTCTCCACTCCATAGCGGGTTTCTCGCGTTACAA
>JASFJH010000174.1:0-5026 GCA_050122215.1 Granulosicoccaceae bacterium
TAACCCCGTATCGAGGGTTCGAATCCCTCCCTCTCCGCCACATCAAAAGGCTGCCCAATGGGCAGCCTTTTTTGCTCTGTCGAGGGAGGGATTCTCCTGTTTGACGGCCGGCGCTGGCGCGCCGCCCCCTTCGGGCTGCGCCCTCAGCCCTCTCCGCCACATCAAAAGGCTGCCCAATGGGCAGCCTTTTTCGTTGTGTCGAGGGAGGGATTCTCCTGTTTGACGGCCGGCACTGACGTGCCGTCCCCTTCGGGCTATGCCCTCAGCCCTCTCCGCCAAATAAATAAAGGGGCCATCAGGCCCCTTTATTTATTTTAGAGGTGGTATCGAACCCTCGATATACAAGGCCGGTACTTCAGAACCCCTGCGGGGTTCATCAAGTATTCCCTACGCTGCGCTCCGGTCTTCGACGAGCGACGTAGTCGCGAAGAACGCCGCACCCAAAGGGCATAAACTCCGCGACGGCCCCGCAGGAGCGAGGAGCCGGGTAATCCATCCCTCTCGAATGCTTGTTCCTGACACGCACCACATCGCACACGAGTTTTTCTTGAAATTATAACTGGTTAGGTGATGCAGCAGAGAAAACCATTCGATCTCGTGGCGCAGGCTCGATATAATGCATGACGCAGACGGTACGCGGATTGGCAACAATCTCCGGAAACGCCGTCTACAGCCAAGTTTATGGTGATCCACGCCGGTCCCCCCGCAACGCTATGCTGTGAACCCGGTCAGGCCCGGAAGGGAGCAGCCGCAGCAGCGGACGTGTGTGCCGGGGTGTGGCTGGTGTGGGTTGCCACCCTTGTTTTACCCCTCACGCCTAACCGGCCTTATAATGCTAGAATGTAAGTTGTCGTCTATCAGTACAGGTTTTAGCGTAATTCAATGAGTTACCAGGTTCTGGCACGAAAATGGCGCCCGCGGCGGTTCGCCGACATGGTGGGGCAGACGCATGTCCTGCGCGCATTGATCAATGCGCTGGACCATGATCGTCTGCACCACGCCTACCTGTTTACCGGCACCCGCGGTGTGGGCAAGACCACGATCGCGCGTATTTTTGCCAAGTCGTTGAATTGCGAGCAGGGCGTGAGCAGCTCGCCGTGTGGTGAGTGTACGACCTGTCGGGAGATCGACGAGGGCCGCTATGTGGACCTCATCGAAGTCGATGCCGCCTCGCGCACCAAGGTCGAGGATACGCGCGAGCTGCTCGACAACGTGCAATACGCGCCGACGCGTGGCCGCTGCAAGGTGTATCTCATCGACGAAGTCCACATGCTTTCGGCGCACAGTTTCAATGCGCTGCTGAAGACGCTCGAGGAACCGCCACCGCACGTCAAATTCCTGCTGGCCACGACCGATCCACAGAAACTGCCGGCGACCATCCTGTCGCGCTGCCTGCAATTCAACCTGAAGCGGCTGCCGGCCGAGCAGATTGCCGACTACCTGGCGCAGTTGCTGGGCCATGAGGCCATTGAATTTGAGCCGGCCGCGTTACAGCGCCTCGCGCATTCCGCGGACGGCAGTATGCGTGATGCGCTGAGTCTGCTTGACCAGGCGATTGCCTTTGGTGGCGGCGCGCTGCGCGAGGAAGACGTCTGCAGCATGCTCGGCGTGATTGACCAGCGCTATGTGTACGAACTGCTGGCGGCGATCAGCGCGAACAACGGCCAGGTCGTGCTCGATACGATCGCCCGCATGGATGAACAGGCCCCGGACTATACGGCGGTGCTCGCGGACATGTTGTCAGTATTGCAACGGATCGCGGTGGCGCAGATTGTGCCGGACAGCGTCGATGCGAATGCTGCCGGGCATGATGATATGCTCAGGCTGGCCGGCGAACTCGGCGCAGAAGATGTGCAACTGTACTACCAGATTGGTTTGCAGGGGCGGCGGGATCTGGAACTGGCGCCGGACCTGCGCAGTGGTTTTGAAATGCTCATGTTACGCCTGCTGGCGTTCCGGCCGGTCGAAGCGGGACAACGCCCGGCCAACCAGCCGCAGCGCGGCACGGACGTCTCCGCCCGGGCAGATGTCGGGCAGGCGGTGAGTGCAGCCAGCGCCACCGCGCCGCAAGCAGCACCGGCCGAGGTTGAGCAACCGGCGGCAGCCGTGCAACTCGATCCGAACGAGCAGGACTGGCATGTGATTGTCGAGGCACTGGGCCTGAGCGGCCTGGAGAAGCAACTTGCGGTGAATTGCGCCTTGCAACGACGTGAAGGTGACAGGTTTTACCTGGTGCTGGCGAATGAACATTCACGCCTGCACAACGACAAGTTTACACAACGCTTGCTGGCTGCGCTGCGCAACAGGTTTGGTGAGCAAGCTGCCATTGAAATCAGTCTCGGTGAACATGATATAGAAACGCCGGCGATGATTGATGCACGCAGGCGTGATGAACGTCAGCAGCAAGCAGAGCGGGCAATTGCCGGCGACAGCAATGTGCAGTCCCTGCAGGAGGCATTCGGTGCCAGTGTGGTACCCGATTCGGTACAACCGGTTGACTGAATTTGAACAAATATTGAACGACGAGGTGAGGCATGAAAGGCGGACTCGGTAACATGATGAAGCAGGCGCAGAAGATGCAGGAAAATATGCAAAAGGCGCAGGAGCAACTGGCGACACTCGAAGTGACAGGCAAGGCCGGTGGCGGCCTGGTCACGGTTACCATGACAGGCAAGCACGATGTGAAACGTGTAACCATCGATGACAGCCTGCTCGAGGAAGACAAGGATATGCTCGAAGACCTGGTGGCGGCTGCTGTCAACGATGCAGTGCAACTCGTGGAAAAAACCAGCCAGGATAAAATGTCAGAGGCGATGGCCGGTATGTCGTTGCCACCGGGTATGAAGATGCCATTCTGATTGTATGGCCAACAGCCCTATCATCAAGGAGCTCATCGAGGCCCTGCGTTGCCTGCCCGGCGTCGGGCCGAAATCGGCGCAACGCATGGCCTACCACCTGCTCGAACGCGATCGCAACGGCGCACGCCGTCTCGCGCATGCGCTGCTTGAAGCGGCCGACAAGATCGGTCATTGCGAGCAGTGCCGCACCTTCAGCGAGACGCAGACCTGCAGTATCTGCGCCAGCAGTCAACGCGATCGCGGCCTGTTGTGTATTGTCGAATCACCCGCCGATGCATCGGTGATCGAGCAGGCCACCGGCTACCGCGGCCTGTACTTCGTATTGATGGGGCACCTGTCGCCGCTGGATGGTATCGGCCCGGAAGACATCGGCCTGCCGTTACTTGCCGGGCGGCTCGATGGCGGTGAAGTCCAGGAAATCATTATCGCCACCAACCCGACCGTGGAAGGTGAGGCGACTGCTCATTACATCAGTGAGATGGCGCATAAGCGTAATCTGAGCGTGTCACGGATCGCGCACGGCGTGCCGCTCGGCGGTGAACTCGAATATGTCGATAACCAGACGCTGCAGCATGCCTTCAGTGGTCGGCGCGCGATGTAGGCATTACTCTCCTGCCAGGCTGTTCAGGATCGCCTGGTAACGCGCAAAACGTCCCTCATCGATCTCACCCTGTTCAACGGCCGTGTGTACAGCGCAACCGGGCTCATTCGTATGCCGGCAATTATGGAAGCGGCAGTGCCGGGCGGCCTTGAGGATTTCCGGGTAGGCCTGTTCCACCTCGGCCGCTGCGGCATGGGTCAGGCCGAATTCGCGCACCCCGGGCGAATCGATCAGTTTGCCGCCGCAGGGCAGGTGATACAGGCTGGCCGTCGTTGTGGTGTGCCGGCCCTTGCCGGTGGCCGTTGATATGTCCCCGATCTCGGCACCGGCCTCGGGCAGCAGACCGTTAATCAACGAGGATTTACCGACCCCGGACTGGCCGACAAAGATCACGGTGTGCTCACGCAATGCCTGTTGCAGCGCATCGAGGCCATGTATCTGTTTCGCACTTGTAAACAGGATCTCGTAACCGAGTTGCGCATAGATGGCCAGGCGTTGTTTGATCGATGCGAGTGTTTCTGCATCCAGCAGGTCGGTTTTATTCACAATGATGAGGGGGGTGACGTCAATAATCGATGCCGCCACCAGGTAGCGATCCAGCAGCCCTTCATTGAAGGGTGGCGAGTTGGCAATCACGATACCGAGCCGGTCGATATTGGCCGCGACCGGGCGCAGGTGGCCACGACTGTCGGGGCGTTCGAGCAGGCTGCTGCGCGGCAGCACGGCCTCAATCATGCCATTGCGTTCATCTTCATACAGCCACAGGACCTGGTCACCGCAGACCGGGCGGCTGCGATCACGGTGCCATTTGCATGGCAAGGTTTGCTGCGCATCGATTTCGATAATGACATTGTGGCCGTGGCTGCCGATGACCCGGCCTGTGTGGTAATGATTGCTGTTGCCTGTCGTGTAGTTATCAATTACCGCCTGTTCACGTTTGGCGATACGCCGTTGCTGTTGTTCGCTGAGTTGTTTGCCTGCCATGCAAGTCAGTCAACGTTATGCAGCAGTGCGTCGATCTTTGCCGCACAGACAAAGTCATTGATGGACAGGTCGTCCACGCTGTGTGTCGTGTAACACACGATGCAGCGGTTATAACTGACCTGCATATCAGGGTGGTGGTCCTCGTTGTTCGCGATCCATGCCACCGCGTTCACAAAGGCAATCGTTTCGTAATAGTTTTTAAAGCGAAACTCGCGACAGATTTGTGCGCTTTCACTGCGGTGTTGCCAGCCGTCGAGTTGAGCCAGGTAAGCGGCAATATCCCTGTCGCCAAGGGCTGGCGGGTTTCGCGTGCAGTGCATGTCCAGTAGTTGCGTCATGGGCCGCTCAATGAGGTTCTGTCATGGCATGGTACAGGTGATCGATGCGCACCGGTGCGGGCGGGTGCGAATCGTGAAATGCCGAGTACAGCGGATCAGGGGTCAGGGTACTGGCATTTTCTTCGTACAGCTTGACCAGCGCCTGGACCAGCGCCTGCGGATCACATTGCCGGGCGGCAAATTCATCGGCCTCGAATTCATGTTTGCGCGAGAACCATGAACCCAGTGGCTGCAGGAAGATCGTG
>JASFJH010000175.1:0-4943 GCA_050122215.1 Granulosicoccaceae bacterium
TCGCCAGCCACGGTGCCGAAATTGCCTACCCGACATCGACCGTGCACCTGCCCGATCCGCTGCTGCTGGCACAGGAGGCCGAAGCACCAGCGACAGGTTCCTGATAATTATCAGTGGCTTGCGGTGGTCGCCTTCGCTGTAATTCTGTGCGAGACTACGCAGCCGCAGTAATCCCATTACCCGGAGTCAGTATGAGTGAGCAAAGTAATAACGAACAGCCGATGGAGTTGCGCGTCCTGCGCGCGATGAAATCGACACTGGTCAATATCATCAAGGACACGACAGTCGAGGCCGGCATGCGCCACCCCCTGTCCGAAGAGACAATCGAGGATATTCGTCAATGCCTCGGCCTGATCACTGCGCGCGAGAACACGCTTGCCGAGGAGCGTGGTGAGTCACAGTCGATGCGGCCGCGCTTTGTCGATGAGCCGCAGGACAAAGTCGTGGTGTCACTGGACAAGCCGAAATCCAAGAAACAGGACAGCTGAATCTCCTCTCGATGAGTGTGTTGCTCGATGAAGTGCGGCGGGTCGCCGCCGAGGCAGATTGCCTTTACACCGGGACCGAGATTGAGGCCTGCCTGGATCGCATGGCCGATGTCATCAACGCCCGGTTTGGCGATGAAGAATTACTGGTGCTGTGCACGATGAATGGTGCGGTGGTACTCGCGGGCAAACTTTTGCCTCGCCTGAAGATGCCTGTTGCGCTCGATTACCTGCATGCCACGCGTTATCAACATGGTACACAAGGTGGCGAGATCACCTGGTTACGCAAACCGGCCGAAACACTTGCCAGCCGTAATGTGCTGGTGCTCGACGATATCTTCGATGAAGGAATCACTCTTGCCGCGATCCTCGATTTCTGTCGCCAGGCAGGGACACGCGAACTTGTCAGTGCGGTACTGGTCGAGAAACTCGATGCCGCCAGAGTCGACATCAAACCCGATGTTATTGGCCTGACGGTACCAAACCGCTATATATTTGGTTATGGTATGGACTATAAGGGTTATTTGCGTAACGCAGCTGGCATTTATGCAGTGAAAGGAATGTGACACCATGAGCCGTATTGCGATTATCGGCGGCACCGGCCTGACCTCGTTCAGGACGCTGAAAATTGAACACCGTGAAGTAGTTCGCACACCTTATGGCGATCCGTCGGCGCCACTGACCTTTGGTACCATCTCGGATACCGATGTCGTATTCCTGGCGCGCCATGGCTACGGGCACACCATTTCACCGCACCGCGTCAATTACCGTGCAAACATGTGGGCGCTCAAGTCACTCGGCGTGGAGAAAGTGGTTGCGGTTGCCGCGGTCGGCGGGATTCGCAGCGACCTGGTGCCGGCAAGTATCGCCTTTCCCGACCAGATTATTGATTACACCTATTCCCGTGATCATACGTTCTTTGACGATAGCGAGGGCGGGGTAACGCATATTGATTTTACGCAGCCGTACTGTGAAGCGGTCCGTGATGTCATGATCAAGGCGGCCCGCGAGGCAGGGCATCAGATCAGTGAACACGCCACCTATGGCGCAACCCAGGGCCCAAGGCTTGAATCCGCTGCCGAGATTGACCGGCTGGAAGGTGATGGTTGTGACATGGTTGGTATGACCGGCATGCCGGAAGCAGCGCTCGCCCGTGAACTTGATCTTTGTTATGCCACCTGCGCGGTGGTTGCCAACATGGCGGCAGGGCGGGGCGAGGGCGTGATCACGATGAAAATCGTCGATGAGAACCTCAAGGCCGGCATGGTCAAGGCCCGGCAGTTGCTCGAGTCAGTCGTACCGCTATTGTGAGGCAGGTTGTGCGTCAGGCCGTGGTGGTTCATAGCGAATAATGCGGGCAATCAGGCCAAAGTACGGGTGGTCGAAATAATGCAGTTCCTGAAGCTTCACCCGCCGCGACTCCTTCATGACAAAACGCTCGGTTACCGGTGAGCTGTTATCCTGTTCGATAATTTGCCGGGCCAGGTCAACCTCCGGATTCGTATAGACAAGGTGCGCCTTGATGTGCAGGTAACGCGTCAGCAACAGTGTGATCACTCCATCCACATGGTTCGGCACTGCTTGTGGCGCCGTTTCTGCATATAAATCCACTGTCTCTTCGTTGCGGGGCAGTGAGCTGATATATACCGCTGTCTCGGGGCCATTTTCCTGTAACGGCTGCCGCCATGCAGTGTGTAACAGCACACGGTAACGATTGCCTGCAGCCAGGCGTTTGGCCTGGGGTGTGAGTTGCAGGCTGGCCGGGTCGAGCTGCCGGAAAGGTACTACCGATTGCGGGTTTCCAGCCTGACGAACCGGCGCGAGAAGCCCAACGGCCGTATCGAGCGCTGGTTCTTCAATAATCTGCGGCCACTTTTCGGTTGTCAGTGGTGGCTCGACGGGTTCGAATACAATCACTTCTATTTCATACCAGGGGTCAGCATCCGGCTCTACAGCGAAACCGCTTGCCGGTACGAACATCACAAGTGCGAGGCACAGGCAATGAATAGTTTGTTTGATTGTTTTCATGGCTGCATTATGCCGCATCTTTGGTACTCAGGGTATCCAGTAGCCGCTCGACAACTTCGACACGTTTTTCCTCGGGGACTGTTTCAATGATCCGCAAGGTGCGTTTGCCGTCAAAACGGTAACGTTGTGACTGTGTCTGTATCAAGGTGATCAGCATACCCGTGTCGATGTGCGGCTCGGCCCCGAACAACAGGCGGCCACCGTTATTGCCGATATCGATCTTGTCGATACCCAGCGGCGTGGCGATTTGTTTCAGGCGTGTGACGGCGAACAGCATCTTGACCTGCTCGGGCAACAAACCGAAGCGGTCGATCATTTCGACTTGCAGCTCACGCAAACGCTCCTCGTCCTCGGCATGCGAGATGCGCTTGTACATAATCAGCCGGGTATGCACATCGGGCAGGTAGTCTTCCGGGATCAGGGCCGGCAGATGAAGGTTTATCTCGGCGCCATAATGCAGCGGCTTGTCGAGGTCCGGCTCCTTGCCTGACTTGAGGGCCTCGACCGCACGCTCCAGCAAGTCGGTGTACAGGGAAAAGCCGACTTCCTGGATCTGGCCGCTTTGTTCATCACCAAGCAGTTCACCGGCACCACGGATCTCGAGATCATGCGTGGCGAGCATGAAGCCGGTACCGAGGTCCTCGAGTGATTCGATGGCCTCGAGTCGTTTCACCGCATCACTGGTCATGGCGCGGCGTTCCGGACGCACCAGGTAGGCATAGGCACGATGATGCGAACGGCCGACCCGGCCACGCAACTGGTAAAGCTGCGCCAGGCCAAAACGATCAGCACGGTTGATGACCATCGTGTTGGCACTGGGTACGTCGATGCCGGTCTCGATAATCGTCGTGCATAACAGCAGGTTAAAACGCTGGTGATAGAAATCGAGCATGACCTGCTCGAGCTCGCGCTCACGCATCTGGCCATGGGCGACGCGGATATTCGCTTCCGGTACCAGCTGCTCAAGTTGTGCGCGGATCTTTTCAATCGTCTTGACTTCATTATGCACAAAGTACACCTGGCCGCCGCGCCGGATCTCACGCTGGCAGGCCTCGTGGATCAGTGTATCGTCCCACTCGCGCACAAAGGTCTTGATCGACAACCGGCTGGTTGGTGGCGTGGCAATCACGGACATGTCGCGGATTTGCGACAACGCCATGTTCAGCGTGCGCGGGATCGGTGTCGCGGTCAGGGTCAGTACATCGACCTCGGTACGCAGTTTCTTGAAGCGTTCCTTCTGGTTGACGCCGAAGCGATGTTCCTCGTCAATGATAGTCAGGCCCAGGTTCTTGAACTTGATACCTTCCTGCAACAGCTTGTGGGTGCCGATCACGATATCGATCTTGCCCCTGGCGATCTCATCAATGGTCTCGGTTTGTTGCTTGCCGGTACGGAAGCGTGACAGTACGGCAATACGCACCGGCCAGTCGGCAAAACGATCCGAGAAGTTTTCAAAATGTTGTTGCGCGAGCAGCGTGGTGGGCACAAGTATGGCAACCTGCTTGCCTGCATGCACGGCCATGAAGGCGGCGCGCATCGCGACCTCGGTCTTGCCAAAACCGACATCACCACAGACCAGCCGGTCCATGGGCTGATCGGACGCCATGTCCTGCAAGACATCATTTATGGCGTCATGCTGATCGGCGGTTTCCTCGAAGGGGAAGGCCGCGGCAAAACCGGCGTATTCATCCCCCGGTGTGCCATAGGAAAAGCCCTTGCGCGCGGCACGGCGTGCATACAGATCAAGCAATTCAGCGGCGACATCCCGCGCTTTCTCAACGGCCTTGCGCCGCGCGCGCGACCACTGGTCACTGCCGAGTTTGTGCAGCGGCGCATGTTCCGGGTCAACGCCCGTGTAGCGACTGATTAAAAATAACGAGGCGACCGGCACATACAGCTTGTCATTGTTGGCGTACTCGAGCGTCAGGAACTCGCCCTTGATGCCACCGATATCGAGGGTCTGCAGACCGAGGTAACGCCCGACGCCATGCTCCTCGTGTACAACCGGTGCGCCGATGCTCAACTCGGTCAGGTTGCGGATGATATTGTCAGTATCGCGGTTACTCTTGCGCCGCCGTTTCTGTTTGGCCTGTTCACCGAACAGTTGCGGTTCGGCGATGATCGCGATTGCCGGGTCTTCGAGGTTCAGCCCCAGCTCGAGCGGCGCGACCGTGATACCGAGCTTGTCATCACTGGCCAGAAAGGCCTGCCAGTTTTCGACACTTCTGGGCCGTAACTGGTGACGTTGCAGGATATCCAGCAGCACTTCACGCCGGCCGGCACTTTCTGCGGCGAACAGGATGCGGCCGGGATAGCGGTCAATAAAGCGCACGAGTTCCGAGGCGGGTTCACCCGCGCGCGTGTTGAAGGTCAGTGAGGGCGGTGCCTTGCTCGGGAAGTTAATGCTGGTTTTATCGACATCCAGTTCGA
>JASFJH010000176.1:0-4941 GCA_050122215.1 Granulosicoccaceae bacterium
CTGGCAAAGCAGTCACGTATCCCCAATCATGCCGAGGCACAATTGCGCCTGCTCAACCGTCATTACCCGGAAGGCGAGCCGCTGCCGGGCAGCCGCATCAAGATTGTCGACTGATGTGTGCGGCCGCCGGCCGCACGTGTAAAATAGCGTTCCGAACCAAGGAGCCTGCATGACCGACGATCTGAAAAGCCGCGCGCTGCGCTACCATGCGCAGCCCAAACCCGGCAAACTCGCCATCGAAGTGACCAAGCCCTGCGCCACGCAGGAAGATCTGTCACTGGCCTACACGCCCGGCGTCGCCGCGCCCTGTCGGGAAATCGCGGCCGATGCCGAGCAGGCCTACCGCTACACGGCCAAGGGCAACCTCGTCGCCGTGATCACCGATGGCACCGCCATACTCGGGCTTGGCAACATCGGTGCACTGGCCGGCAAGCCGGTCATGGAAGGCAAGGCCGTGCTGTTCAAACGCTTTGCCGATATCGACTGCTTTGATATCGAGGTCGATGCCGATAACCCGGATGAGTTTGTCGACACCGTGGCCCGTATCGCCAGTGGCTTTGGCGGCATCAACCTCGAGGACATCGGCGCCCCACAGTGTTTTGATATCGAGGCGCGCCTCATCGGCAGGCTCGACATCCCGGTGTTTCACGACGACCAGCACGGCACGGCGATCATCATCACCGCCGGCCTGAAGAATGCGCTCGAGATCCAGGGCAAGCGTTTCGAGGATGCGCGCGTGGTCTGTCTCGGCGCCGGTGCCGCAGGGATTGCCGCGATGCGCATGCTGCGCACGATGGGCACGCCAAAGGAAAACATCCTGCTGTGCGACCGCCAGGGCGTGGTCCACAGTGGCCGCGATGACCTGAATGCCTACAAGCAGGAATTTGCCAGCGCACACGCCGAGCGTACCCTCGAAGAAGCCATGTACGGCGCCGACGTGTTTATCGGCGTGTCCGGGCCGAACCTCGTCAGCCCCGCAATGCTGCAGAGCATGGCTGCCAGACCGGTCGTGTTTGCGCTGTCCAACCCCGATCCGGAGATCAACCCGGCCGACGCGCATGCCGCCCGCGATGATCTGATCATGGGCACCGGCCGGAGCGATTACCCGAACCAGGTCAATAACGTGCTCGGCTTCCCGTTCATCTTCCGCGGCGCACTCGACGTACGTGCCAGCACGATCAACGAGGCGATGAAGGTGGCCGCAGTCAACGCGCTTGCCGCCCTGACCCGCGAACCCGTACCACAAGAAGTCGTTGCGGCCTACGGTGGCAAGCACTTCGCATTTGGCCCGGATTACATCATCCCGAAGCCGCTCGACCCGCGCCTGAAGGAGTTTGTCTCGGCGGCCGTGGCGCGTGCCGCAGTGGACAGTGGGGTGGCCAGGGCACCTTACCCGGCGCACTACCCCGCCTGATTCCACCCCTGGTATACACAGGGCTGCAAATTACACCGTTTAATGCACAAAACGGTGCAAAACACAGGCACCCTTGCAGCCAGAACCGGCTTGCCCGACAGGATACGGTTGCCGGTCATTCTCGTAACATATTGTTAATAAAAGAATTAATAAGTTTTCAGGCAGGAATCCATTTTTCTGGCACGCATCCTGCTCACAGGAAATACGTATGTCAGTAATGGCAGGGGGTTCTGCAAGTGTCAGCGACTTGCAGACCGGAGAGGGAAGACATAATAATAAAGATGGACCTCCTCCCAACACAACGACTTATTCGCGGAAAGGATTCTGCGTTTTATTTTTTCAGCACGACACAGGGACAGTGTTATGCGCATTCTCATTTGCGGTTTTTTTCTTCTTTGCGCCTGCCCGGCCAGCGCAACGGACATCTATGTCACGACCGACAGTTACGGGCGTAAGCATTACAGTGATGTTCCGCCAGCTACACAACATAACCAGATTAACATCAACATCAAGAACGACTATGAATGGCAGGGCCCTGACACTTTTACCTATACACCCCGTGTGCAAAAACGCCGCAAACGTATCAAGAAAGCGAAACGCTATTCACTCGACGAACTGAAAATCAAATGCCATGCCGCACGTGGCCGGTACAACAACTTTCGCGGTACAAATAGAAATATCGACTGGGATACCTATCGCGCACGGCTGGCGAAGTACAAGGCAAAGCGGGATGAATGGTGCAGCCGGTTGGCGAAGGGTAAGTAACCAGTCGTCAGTTGGCAGTGGCCAGTAAGGCGTGAGGTGTGAGGTGTGAGGTGTGAGGTGTGAGGTGTACTAATTTTCTTCGCGACCTTCACGGTGAATAGTCTCACTCTTTCTCCATCAATATTTTCAACATGGAAAGCGATGCCCGCTCCTCGGGCTTGCCATCAAGTTTCGACATCGGCACATCACGCTCGTTCTTTTCCTCGAATACAGCCACATCAAACGGCACATCGCCGGCCATGAACTGGAACACGGGAATATCCTTCTCCCGGTACTTGCTTTCCTTGTCCTTGCCGAACCTGTAACGCCGTTGTTTTTGATCCACGGGGATGTGATGCAGCTTCAAAAAGTGCACAAAGTTTTCAACATGCGTGAACACGTGCAGGTTCACATCGCTGTGCGGCCCGGCCGTACCTCGCAGCACGGAGCCAACCAGTTTCGGTCTGAACTCGGCAAAAAACTGCAGCGCCTCGAGCGCCGCTTCGCGCAGTTCCCGTAAATGCTGTTGCTGGCTGTCGCCCTGGAAGATCCGCTGGTGTTCGATCAGCGCGGCTTCGATCTCGGTGTTCTTTGGCATGGCATTGCCAGTATGTACACCGAACTTGGCACCGGCTTTTTTCTTTGCCGTGAGGAAATCCTTGACGCCATGCTCGGCCATAAGCCGTGCCGCTTCTACGGCAATCTGCCGGCGCAGTTGATCATCATGTCTTGCCATGGTCAGAACAACTGTTCGGTAATACCGTCACCATCATGCGTATCACCCGCTGCACCAGGAGTAACCGCGCTGACGTTGCCTTGTTGCGGCACATTCGCTTCACGGAAGATTTCAAAAATTGCATCCTGTTGGGAGTTGTCTGCAAGCATGCCTGTCCTCGGATCAATGCGCACGGTAACAAGACCAGCAGGCTGTTCATAAGGTACCTCGGGCACACCTTTCATCGCGTGCCCCATAAAATCTACCCACATCGGCAAGGCCGCGCGTGCCCCGGTTTCCCTGCTGCCAAGCGGTTTGTTCATGTCAAAACCCACCCAGGCACTGGTGACAAGCGAGCTACTGTAACCGGAGAACCATGCATCCTTCTGGTCATTGGTGGTACCGGTCTTGCCCGCCAGGTCACGACGACCTGTTTGCAGCGCCCGGCGACCGGTGCCATACCTCACCACATCACGCATCAGTGTGCGCATGAGAAAGGCATTCTGTTCGGTAATAACCCGCTGTGCCAGGCGTGGTGTTTTTTCTTCTGCTTGCAACTCCGTATCAACCGTACCGCTTGCGACTGTCTGCGCTTCACTTTGTGCATCGGCTGTTGGCATTGTTTCATTTTGTGCGGCGGTTTTCTCCGATTGTTGCTCACATTCCTCGCAGACAATCAAGGGATCGGCTTCGAATAGCACTGTGCCATCACTTTCTTCGATACGTTCGATGAAGTATGGCTCGATCAGATAACCACCATTGGCGAATACGGCATAACCTCGCACAATATCAATTGGCGGCAGGGAGGCGGAACCCAGTGCGAGCGACAAATCGTGCGGCAGCTTTTGTGGATTAAAACCGAACCGTTCTGCGTAATTGATCGCCGTCTTGATACCAATCGTGCGCAACAGGCGAATTGAGACAAGGTTACGGGAATTAATCAGGGCTTCACGCAGCCGGGTCGGTCCATAAAACTTGCCGCTGTAATTTTCCGGACGCCAGGTATCTTCCAGTCCACGGTCTTCAAACACGACCGGTGCATCGTTTATCACGCTGGCGGTGGTGAAGCCATTTTCCAGTGCAGCAGAATAAATAAATGGCTTGAAATTCGAGCCCGGCTGCCGCTCTGCCTGGGTAACGCGGTTGAACTTGCTTTGATAAAAATCGAATCCACCCACCAGTGAACGGACGGCGCCGTTTTCCGGTGCAAGGGCAACCAGCGCACCTTCGACCTCGGGCAACTGCGCCAGCCACAGTGTGTCATCACGTCTTTCCAGGCGCACGACGTCACCCTGCCCGGCAATCGCGGCGGCAGAACGCGGTTTCGGTCCACGGTAGTTTTCATTGATGTACGGCCGCGCCCACTCGATGACATCCCAGCCCAGCTGCACGAGTTCACCGTTACTGCGTAACACGAGCAGGCTGCGTTCACCGACCTGTACCACGACGACGGCCTCCAGCTCGCCGACATCGGAAAACTCGAGTAACTGGATACGCAGTGGCTCGAGCAGTTCACGCGCGATATCCGGTACTGCCGGGGTCTGTGGTTCGCCCTTGTCGCCGACTACCACGGCCTCGGGCAGGGCAGCCAGTAGCGCCTGGTCGAGCGTCAATCGTGCTTCTGCGCCACGCCAGCCATGACGGCGATCATAATCGAGCAGGGCGCGCTTCAGGGCAGTATTTGCATAGCGCTGCATACGCGTATCCAGCGTCGTGAAGACACGGTAACCCGAGGCATAGGCATCTGTGCCGTATTGCTCGACAAGCTGCGCACGCACCATTTCCGCCACGTATGGCGCTTCAAGTTCGATGTTCAAACCATGCAGGCGGGCATCGTCGTAGCTTTCACGCGCCTGCTGCCAGCTTGCCTCGTCGATATACTCAAGGTCGTGCATGCGATCGAGTACATAGTTACGACGGATGCTGGCGCGCTTCAGGTTGGTGATCGGGTTGTTGGCAGACGGTGCCTTTGGCAGACCAGCCAGCATGGCCAACTGCTCAACCCTTAACTCATTGATATTCTTTCCATAATAAACCTGCGCCGCGGCGGCAAAACCATATGAACGGT
>JASFJH010000177.1:0-4908 GCA_050122215.1 Granulosicoccaceae bacterium
GCAGTTGTTTTTCCTGTTCCAGCGCGCCCGCCAGATCCAGGCATTGCGCCAGGCCGACATGTTCCGCCCGGTACGCGTGGCTGATTTTCTCATGGAAAAGGATCGCCTGTTTGCTGCGCTGACGCTGGAAGACGACGAGTTCCAGTTGTACGAACAGGTGTACGCGCAAATGACCATTGATGCGCCGGTGCCGGATCTCGTGATCTACCTGCAGGCCCCGGTCGAAGTCTTGCTGGCGCGGATTGCCAACCGTGGCATTGAGTACGAGCGGCAGATTGATGCGGCCTATCTGCAGCGTCTGACCGATGCCTATACCAACTTCTTCTACCAGTACAACGACGCGCCGTTATTGATCGTCAATGCCGCGGAGCTTGATTATGTCAACAACGATCAGGATTACACGGTATTGCTGGAACAGGTCCGTACCATCCGCAGTGGCCGGCATTTTTTCAATCCGCAACCGTTCAGCCTGTAAGACATGAGTTCTGCCATGAGTTCTGCCAGCCGCATTCGTCCGCATGATCTGCGCGCTTTCAAGCAGCGCGGTGAAAAGCTCGCCGTGCTGACTGCCTATGATGCGAGTTTTGCCTCGCTGCTGGATCGTTGCGGTCTCGATATCGTGCTGGTCGGTGATTCGCTGGGCATGGTCGTGCAGGGTCGTGACACGACCCGCGCCGTGACCGTCGATGACATGGTCTACCATACCGCCAATGTTGCGCGCGGTATCGAGCGCGCCTGTATCATTGCCGATATGCCATACCGCAGTTATGACGAGCCGGGGCTGGCCGTACACAATGCGCGGCGCCTCGTCAGGGAAGGCGGGGCCGACATGGTCAAGCTGGAAGGCGGGGCCGAACAATTGCCTGTGATCGAGGCGATTACCTCGGCTGGCATTCCCCTGTGCGGACATCTCGGTTTGTTACCACAGTCGGTGACAGAGCCGGGCGGCTTTCGCGTGCAGGGGCGCAGTAATGAGGCAGCCGCGCAGATGCTGGCCGATGCCCGGGCAATGCAGGCCGCCGGCGTCGAGACACTGGTGCTCGAATGCGTGCCGCGCAGCCTCGGCACACGGATCACACAGGCCGTCGATATCCCGGTGATCGGTATCGGCGCCGGGCCGGATTGTGACGGCCAGGTACTGGTCAGCTACGACATGCTGGGTATCACCGCGGGCAAGCGCCCCGGGTTTGTCCGTAACTTCCTGCATGGTGTGCCCGATCTGGATGCCGCGATCCGCGCCTATGTCAGCGCGGTCAAGGATGGCAGTTACCCGTCTATCGATGAGAGTTACGAATAGCCGATGTTGACCGTGACCGACACAGACAGCCTGCGCTCATACATCCATGCCTGGCGCGAGGCTGGAGAACGCGTGGCGTTCGTGCCGACGATGGGTAACCTGCATGAAGGCCATCTGCAACTCGTGGATGCGGCCCGCTCACAGGCAAGCCGCGTGGTCGTGAGTATTTTTGTCAACCCTGCCCAGTTTGGGCCGAACGAGGATTTCGCGGCCTACCCGCGTACCCCGGAACAGGACAGTGAACTGCTCGCGGCGCGCCGCGCCGATCTGCTGTATATGCCGGGCGTGGACAGCATGTACCCGGGAGGGGAAGGGGCCATGACCCGGGTCGAGCCGCCCGAGGCGCTGACCAATATCCTGTGTGGCGCGAGCCGGCCGGGACATTTCAGTGGCGTGGCGACCGTGGTGACAAAGTTGTTAAACCAGGTGCAGCCGGATGTCGCGGTATTCGGCGAGAAGGATTTCCAGCAATTGCTCGTGATCCGGCGCGTGGTCGCGGACCTCGACCTGCCGGTCGCGATTGTCGGTGTGCCGACTGTACGTGAGGCCGACGGCCTGGCCATGAGCTCGCGTAACCGTTACCTTGACAGCGACGAGCGCGTGCAGGCGGCGCAGTTGTCGGCGATCCTGCGCGAGATGGCCGGGCGGCTACAGCAGGGCGAGCGGGATTTTGCCGCACTCGAGGCGGCTGCCGCGGCACAATTACGCCGGGCCGGTTTCGTACCGGATTATGTCAGCATCCGCTGCGCGACAGATTTAACCACACCGGGGCGCGGCGATACCGCACTGGTTATCCTGGCCGCCGCCCGGCTCGGCGAGGCCCGCCTGATCGATAACCTGCAGCTGGATTTAAGCAATTAAGCCCGCTTAATCAAATACTTGGCTGAATCATTTGATGCGGCATGGCTTTCCGACGATAATACGCCCCTGATTGCCCGCCGGGCAGAGCGTTTACCCTGACCATTTAAAGGTTTTGCATGCAGTACACGATGCTCAAATCGAAACTTCACCGCGCCTGCGTGACCCACAGCGAACTCGATTACGAGGGCTCCTGTGCAATTGATGCGGATTTGCTCGCTGCGGCGCATATTCACGAATATGAGCAGATCCATATCTATAATGTTGCCAATGGTGAACGTTTTATCACCTATGCGATCCGTGCCGAAGCCGGCTCAGGCATAATTTCGGTGAATGGTGCGGCTGCGCACAAGGCCAACCCGGGCGATCGCGTCATTATCTGCACCTACGCCGTGCTCAATCAGCAGGAAATGGCCAACTTCAAGCCGACCCTTGTCTATTTCGACGAAAACAACCGCATTACCCATACGCGCAATACCATCCCTGTTCAGGTTGCCTGAGCCTGCTATTCGTCCACACCGGTCCCAGGGCCTGCCGGAAATTAATTGGAACTGACCGTTAATCAGCCCGTATTACGCATACCCTGTGCAATCGCATTGATGGTGCGCAACAGCGGGTTGCGCCATTGCTCTGATTCTTCCCCGGTGGCTGCCTCACTGCGACTGCGCTTGAGCAGGGTGATCTGGATATGGTTGAGCGGATCCAGGTACGGGTTACGACGTGACAACGACAGGGCCAGCCCCGGTGTTTCTTCCATGAGGTAGTCACAACCGGAGACGCCGAGCACCTCGCTGACGGTCCGCTGATATTCTTCGCTGATCCGGGCATGCAGGCGCCTGGCGAGTGCCTGGTCGCGGCACAACTCGGCATATTCCGCAGCGGTTTTCATGTCGCCCTTGTAGAGCGCCATTTGCGAGTTGCTGAGCAGGGCGCGGAAGAACGGCCATTGCTGGTACATGTCATGCAGTTTGGCGATACGGGCTTCGTCACCGCCGTGCCAGGCGGACAATGCGGTGCCGATACCGTACCAGGCCGGCAGCGTGTGACGTGACTGTGCCCAGCCAAATACCCATGGGATGGCGCGGATTGAGCCGAGCGAACGATCGCTCTTCTTGCGGTGCGAGGGCCGTGAACCGATATTCAGCATGCCGATCTCGCTGACCGGTGTGGCTTCATAGAAGTAATCGATAAAGCCCTCGGTGCGGTTAACGAGTTCACGGTAAGTGTCTTCGCCTTTTTCCGCGAGCGTGTTCATGATCGTCAGGTGTTCTTCGTTATCGGCCGGTACCGGCTGGATGATGCCGAGGCTGGCCTTCATCAGGCCGGTAAGACCCATGCCGAGTTCATAACCGGCGGTTTCAACGTTACTGTATTTGGACGACAGTACTTCACCCTGTTCGGTGAACTTGATCTGGCCATGCACAGTGCCGGCCGGCTGCGACAGGATCGCCTCGTGGGTCGGGCCGCCACCACGACCGACGGTACCGCCACGGCCGTGGAACAGGCGCAGTTCAATGCCGTGCTTGCCGGCCAGCGCGGTGATGTTTTTCTGTGCCTGGTACAGGTTCCATGCCGAGGCAAGAATGCCGCCATCCTTACAGGAGTCGGAGTAACCGAGCATGATTTCCTGGAGCATGCCGGAGGTCTTGAGCAGCGCTGCATAGGTCGGGTTGTCGAACAGGGCGCGCATCACCGGGTCGATGTGCTGCAGGTCTTCAACCGTTTCAAACAGCGGGCTGATGCGGATATCGCAGAACCACTCGCCGTCTTGCTTGCCGGCCAGGCCAGCCAGTGATGCCAGGTACATAACCTCCATGACATGGCTGGCGGTATGCGTCATGGAGATGACATAAGTCCCAAAGGCGTTTTCGCTGACTTCACGACGCATCTTCGCCATGACCTCGAATACCTCAAGGGTCTCGACCGTTTCTTCGGCAAACTGCTGTTTGTCGAGATCCGGGCTGCTCTCGCCGAGCAGTTGTGACAGCATGGCCAGCCGCTCGTTTTCAGTCATCGCATCGTAGTCGATGTCCAGGGACTTCAGAATTTCGCTGACAGCCTGGGTATGGCGTGTCGACTCCTGGCGAATATCGAGGTGCGCCATGAAGAAACCACAGGTCTCAACCAGGCGGATCGTATCCTGCAGGGCGCCGCGCGCGCTGCGCTCATCACCATGCCCGATCAGCGAGTCACGGATCATGAGCAGATCTTCGAGGAATTCCTGCTCGTTCAGGTAGCGGCCTTCGCGACGCTCTGCCTTGCCTTCGAGCTGGCTCTTCACCGTGCGCAGTGACAACTCGAGACGGTGATGCATGAGATGCAGCTTGCGACGATACGGCTCGTGGCTGAAGCGCATCGGGTTATCGGCAAAGGCTTCATGGCACAGTGCGTTGTCGCATTCCAGGCTCTTCAGCAGTGCTTCGCTCGGGGCACACAACTGGCTGGAATGTGTCAGGGTTTGTTGCAGGTTCTGGACGCGGCGCAGATATTCATACAGCATTTCACGCTGATGCATACGCACTGCCATGACCGTGGTCTCAGGTTTGACGAAGGGGTTGCCATCACGGTCGCCACCAATCCATGAACCAAAACGGATAATGCCCGGTACCTTGACACCCTGTGCGCTGTCGCCGTACACGCGGTTAATCGCTTTTTCCAGGTAGCGGTACATGATCGGGATCGCAGTGAACAGCGATTCACGGAAGTAGTACTGGCCGTTACGAATTTCGTCACGTACCGTTGGTTTGTGCACG
>JASFJH010000178.1:0-4905 GCA_050122215.1 Granulosicoccaceae bacterium
AACGCTGTATCGAAACGATTACCGAGGCAGCCCGTACCGGCAAGATCGGTGACGGCAAGATCTTTGTCACCGCGGTTGAACAGGTGGTGAGGATCCGTACCGGGGAAACCGGCCGCGACGCCATCTGATTAAACCGGTTGCGGTATAAAAAAACGCCGCGCTTGCGGCGTTTTTTTTATGCTTATTGCGCGACCGGTATGGCCTCGATGCGGGCGATTTCCGGGTGGTCCGGGTAGTTCAGGCGCAGAACCCGCAGTGAATCATCGGCCAGATCCTGCAGGCCGAGTAACCTGTAGGCCTTCGCCATAATGGCCAGTCCCTTCGGCACGGCAGTCGTGCGCTGGTAGTTCTCGACTACGTACTTGGCGCGGTTGGCGGCGGCCACATAGGCATCACGGCGCATGTAGTACCTGGCAACATGGATCTCGTATTCGGCGAGGTTGTTGCGCAGGAAGATCATGCGCTGGCGGGCGTCACTGGCGTACTTGCTTTGCGGGTAACGCTTGAGCAGGATGGTGAAATCATCAAACGAGGCGCGCGCCGCGCCCGGATCCCGCTGGGTCGGGTCCTGTGGCAGGTATTTTGAAATCAGGTCACGGCCCGCATTGAAATTGACCAGCCCCTTCAGGTAATACATGTAATCAATGTTCGGGTGGCGCGGGTAAAGCTTGATGAAGCGATCCGCGGCAGCGAGCGCCGACTCCGGTTCGTCATACTTGTAATAAGCGTAGGCAATTTCGATTTGCGCCTGCTGGGCGTACTTGCCGAAGGGATAGCGTGCCTCGAGTATTTCGTAATACTTGATCGCTTCTTCATAGTCGCCTTCGCCCAGGGCTTTTTTCGCCTCGGCGTAGAATTTGCTCGCTGACCAGTCCTTGGTGGTATCGATCTGTTCAGGGATCAGGGAGCAGCCGCTCAGCATGAAAGTTGCCAGCAGGCCGCTAAGTACAAGTTTGACAAGGCCTCGAATGCGCATTGTGTTAGGGTATCCGGTTTATGCAGGACACATATTGTGCGTCATTGTGCCCGAGAACTCAAAGACATGATGGAATCGCAGTCAATCGATCTGAATATTCCCGACACCCTGGCCGGCCGGCGTCTGGACCAGGCCCTGGCCGAGTTGCTGCCGGACTTTTCCCGGGCACGCCTGCAGCAGTGGATCAAGAATGGCCAGGTCCTTGTCGACGGCCAGCAGTGGCGTCCGAAGGATACCGTGCATGGCGGCGAACAGGTGACGGTGCAGGCCGAGTTCGAGGTGCAGACCGCCTGGCAGCCGCAGCCTATCCCGCTCGACATCGTCTATGAAGATGAGGCCATTCTCGTCATCAACAAACCGGCCGGCATGGTCGTGCACCCGGCAGCCGGCAATCCGGATGGCACGCTCGTCAATGCGCTGCTGCACTATGCGCCTGAGCTGGAGCAGGTCGCGCGTGGCGGTATTATCCACCGCCTCGACAAGGACACGAGCGGCCTGCTGGTCGTGGCGCGCACCCCGGTGGCACAGAAATATCTCGTCGAACACCTGCAGGCCCGCGCCATGCACCGCGAATACGAGGCGATCGCGACGGGCGTGTTCACCGCCGGTGGTACGGTTGATGCGCCGATTGCCCGGCATCCGCGTTCCCGGACACGCATGGCGGTGGTGCCCGGCGGCAAGGAAGCAGTGACCCATTACCGCGTGATTGAACGCTTCCGTGCCCACACGCATATCCGCTGCCTGCTCGAAACCGGCCGCACCCACCAGATCCGGGTGCATATGGCGCATATCCATCATCCCTTGCTCGGTGACCCGGTCTACGGTGGCCGCCTGAAATTGCCGCCGCAGGCAGACGCGGCATTTGCCGAGGCGCTGCGCGCCTTCAAGCGCCAGGCACTACACGCCGCACGGCTCGAACTGGACCACCCCCTGAGCGGCGAGCACATGAGCTGGCAGGCGGCGTTACCCGAAGACATGCTGCACTTGTTGCGCGTCCTGCGTGCCGATCGTGAGGCCCATGATGTCGAGTGAGCAACGCATTAGCGCCTGGCTGGCGGCAGACTGGCCGGCGCCGGCATGTGTGCGCGCCGGTACCACGACCCGGCAGGGTGGCGTGAGTCAGCCGCCGTATGACAGTTTCAACCTGGCCATGCATGTCGGCGATGCAGCCGAGGCGGTCGAGCAGAATCGTCGCCTGTTTGCCAGAGCGCATCATCTGCCCGCCGAACCGTGCTGGCTTGAGCAGGTGCATGGCAGTCGCGTCATTGATGCTGCCCGGGCAAGCGGGGTGCCGCAGGCCGATGCGGCGTTTACGACGCAGGCCGGTGTCGTCTGTGCCGTGCTCACGGCCGATTGTTTGCCGGTCTTGTTCTGTACACGGGAAGGACACGGCGTGGCGGCGGCCCACGCCGGGTGGCGCGGCCTCGCCGCTGGCGTGCTCGACGCGACGCTCACGGCATTGTGCGAGGCGAGCGGCACGTCACCTTCAACACTGCTGGCCTGGCTCGGTCCGGCGATTGGCCCGCAGGCTTTCGAGGTGGGCGAGGAGGTGCGCGCGGCCTTTATGGCGATTGAGCCGGCAAGTCGGGCCGCCTTTACCGGCAACCGCCCCGGCCATTACCTGGCAGATATGTATGCGCTTGCCCGCTTACTGCTCGCGCGACAGGGAGTGACTGCGATCTATGGCGGTGGGCACTGCACGCTGAACGAGCCGCAGCGGTTTTATTCCTACCGCCGGGAGAAAATCACGGGGCGTATGGCGAGTTGTATCTGGATCGACGTTTGAACGCTATCCGCGCGTACAGGTTTTCCGTTATGCTAGCCGGCTGTTAAAGACGGGGTTACCGCATGTCATTACTTGGCTTGATTATTATTTTCTCGCTGGTCGGCGGTCTGGCCAGCGTTATATTGGCCTCGACCTTCCTGTTGTTGCACGAAACATCACGTAGTCGCTTGATCCCGCACCTGGTCAGTTTCGCGATCGGCGCCCTGCTGGGTGCGGCGTTTCTCGCCCTGTTGCCGCATGCGTTGCTTGGCCCGGGCGTACGTGACCTGCATGACATTACCCTGACCGTATTGCTTGGCATCCTCGCGTTTTTCCTGCTGGAAAAACTCGTGTTGTGGCGACACTGCCACCACAGTGAGTGTGAAGTGCACGGTGCCGAAGATGAACATGCCGGCACGCATGTCGCCAGCCATCATGCCCCGGCGGCCGGTACCTTGATCCTGATCGGTGACACGATGCATAACCTCGTCGATGGCGTGCTGATCGCGGCGGCGTTCCTGACCGATGAACACCTCGGTATTGTTACCGCGATCGCGGTGGCGACGCACGAGATCCCGCAGGAACTCGGCGACTTTTCCATCCTGCTGCACAGCGGTTACAGCCGCGCGCGGGCCTTGCTGTATAACATCCTGTCGAGTCTGGCCACGCTGATCGGTGCGGTGGCAGCGTATTACGCGATGAGCGATGTGCAGCACATCGTGCCGTACGTGCTGGCGATTGCCGCGGCGAGCTTTATCTATATCGCCGTGGCGGACTTGATCCCGGGCCTGCACGAACGCACCGCGGCGCGTGATTCGCTCAAGCAGATCGTGTTGATCCTTGCCGGCGTAGTCGTGATTTATATCGCGCACTCGACGCTGCATTAAGTGTGAGGCGTTAGGAGATAAGGAAACGTTTCTTCACCCCTCACTCATCATCCCTCACCCCTTACCCCTTACCCCTCACCCCTCACCCCTCACATTTTATGCCATACTTTTGTTTATAAGGAGGAGAGGGACAGCATGAAAGACATGGTCGCCTGCCGCGGCTGCGGCAAGGAAATTCACCGGACGGCTTTGCGTTGCCCGCAATGTGGCGCCGCGCAGTTACGCAAACGCTACAAGAGCAAGCTTGCCGCCGGACTGCTCGCCATTTTCATTGGTGGTCTGGGCATTCATCGTTTCTATCTTGGCCAGTGGTGGGGCATTTTTTACCTGCTGTTGTTCTGGACGTTCATTCCCGGCCTGATCGCCATCGTGGAAGGCATTGTGTTTCTCGCCACGAGTGATGAGTCCTGGGACAACAAGTATAATGACGGTGTTGCCGCAGGCGAGGGTGGCAGCGCTGCACTCGTTGTTGTGATCGCGGTGCTGGCCGGCTTCTTTATCGTCATCCCGGTTATCGGTATCCTGGCGGCGATTGCCATTCCTGCTTACCAGGACTACGCAGTGCGCGCGAAAGTGGATGAGGCCCTTACCGGTGGCATGACGGCACAGGCCTATGTGGAGGAATACACGGTGGCGAACCAGGCGTGGCCTCCAGTCGACGCGCCGGTTGATTTACCTGCGGCCATAAATGGCCAGCCGGTGGCATCAGCCCGCATGCGGGCGCACGGCGTTGTCGAACTCACGCTGTTACAGGGTCCCGCGCAGGTGGCAGACAAAACCATCCTGCTCGAACCCGATGTTGCAGAGGGATTCTTTAGCTGGTCATGTACGGGTGGCACACTGGAGGCGCATTACCGCCCGGCCCGTTGCCGCGCACCTTGAATGTGGTAGGCTAGCCGTTGTTTATAACAATAATATTTTTCCGGGAGGAATGCGCATGAACGAAAGTGCCGCAGCCGCTGATACTTCGGGGACAGCGAAGATAATTTATATTCTTTACCTGGTTGGTCCGATTACTGGCGGCTTAACGTACATAGTTGGCGTGGTTATGGCTTATGTATATCAGGGCACGGCACCGGACTGGCTCAAGACCCATTACCGCTTCCAGATCCGGACCTTCTGGATTATGGTTGTATATTGTGTTTTGTCATTATTATTTGCAGCTACAATCATACTTATTCCTATAGCGTGGCTAATAGGTATATTCATCTTGGTATGGTTGATCATCCGCTGCGTGAAAGGCATGCAATCGCTGGACATGAAGCGGGCGCATCCGA
>JASFJH010000179.1:0-4892 GCA_050122215.1 Granulosicoccaceae bacterium
GGTGGCGAGATCCACAGCAAGCAGGTCATAGTCGCCACACCGCATCATCGTAGCCATGACCTGCTGGCACCGCACCAGGCATTGCGTGGCATCAGTGATGCGCTGGCCAGGATCACCTCGCAGCCAATCTGCACGGTGTACCTGCAATACCCGGCACAGACCCGGCTTGCCGCGCCTATGCAGGGTTTGATCGGCACGGTTTCACAGTGGGTGTTTGATCGACGCCTGTGTGATCAACCCGGTCTTATGGCCGTCGTGATCAGCGCCGAAGGCACGCACATGAAACTCGACAATACCTCGCTGGCTGAACTCGTCAGCGATGAACTCGCACACCACTATCCGCACTGGCCAAAACCCGAACGCAGCCTGGTCATTCGTGAAAAACGTGCCACCTTTGCCTGCCGCACGGGCATCGATGCATTGCGCCCGGCCAACCGCACGCCGGTGCGTGGCCTGTGGCTCGCCGGTGATTACACGAATACGGGTTACCCGGCAACGCTCGAAGGCGCCCTGCGGAGTGGGGTACAATGCGCTCGCGAGATCCTCACTGCACAGGAAGAAGACTAGATGTTTACATTCGAGCCCGGCCCCGATTTGTTACGCGATCGCGTCATCCTCGTTACCGGTGCCGGCGACGGTATTGGCCGCGCAGTGGCTCACGCCTGTGCCGGGGCCGGTGCGACAGTCGTGTTACTTGGCCGCACCCAGCACAAACTGGAAAGCCTGTATGACGAGATCATGCAACAGGGCTGGCCGGAGCCGATTATCCACCCGGTCGATCTCGGCAAATTCACCGAAGAAGACAGCCACAATCTCGCGATGGCCCTGGAGCAGAACTGCGGTCGACTCGACGGTATCGTCCACAATGCCGCCATGCTTGGCTCACTGACGCCGATCCCGCTGTACAAAATGGCATTGTGGGACGAGGTCATGCACATGAACCTGAAAGTGCCCCTGCTCATCAGCCGCGCCTGTATCCCGCTGTTGAGACAGGCCGAGGATGCGGCGATCCTGTTTACCTCGACCGATACGCGTGAAAAATCCTGTGCCTACTGGGGAGCCTATGGCGTTTCCAAGGCGGCCATCGATGCCCTCATGCACATCCTGGCCGATGAGCTGGAAAACAATACACCGATACGCGTCCACGGTATCAATCCCGGTGCGGTGCGCACGCGCATGCGGGCCGTGGCCTACCCGGGCGAGGATCTGAATACCTTGCCCACACCGGACCAGGTCGTGCCGGCCTACCTGTACCTGCTGGGGGGGCCGGCCCGTGACTGGCACGGCAAGTTACTGCACGTCCAACAGCCGGACTGAGCCTCTCCGGCCAGTCCTGCCGTTCTGAATCCTGCACCCTGCGCAGGGAAACCAGCTCATCAGCCGGAAGTAGGTATACTCAATAAATTCATGGTGTTATGTACACTTCCGTGCGGATATGCTCGATTTATGAACCATGTCACACTTTGTGTACAATACGCTGTCTATACTTCATATACATTCGTATGCGTGGGTAACAGCCGTTATGGACAAGGCACTACAAGTCGTTGAAAAGCTTCTCGAGTCAGCGCCACCGCTGGTCAGCTTCGAAACTGTGCGCGTGCCACGCGCCATCGAGCTATTCAAGGCCCTGAGCCTGACCCAGACCCGCCCGGTTTACCTGTGGAGTGCGGGTGATGGCCTGCATCGCATGGATGCAAGCCATATTCTTATTCCGCGTACCGACAATGCAACAAATGTGCTCGACTTCATCAAGTTACACCGCCACAGCGGTATCTTTCTGTTGCCGGGTTTCAGCCCGCTCCTCGAAGATGCAGGGGTCGTTGCGCACATGAAACGCGTCATGGAAACCAGTGACAGTGATAAAATTATCGTGCTGCTTGACGCGTTTATCGAGATCCCGGAACTGTTGCGCCCCTTTACGCGCCGCGTCCGTTACGGTCAGCAGCGCGAACAGCGCGAAGCCTGTTAACCCCTGCCTCAGAGGCACCACAACGACTGCGTAACAGGCAATCGTCACAACGCGGCTTGGGTCGACACAACTCCTTGCCATGCATAACGATCAAGGCATGGTACTGGCAAAACAAAGCAACGCTTTCCCTGTGCAGCTTGTCCTCGAAATATTGACGTAACTGTTCATAGTGCCAGTCCGGATCGACCAGCCCGAGTCGTGAAAACATCCGGCGTGTATAGGCATCGATAACAAATACTTTCCGCTTGAACGCATACAGCAGGATATCGTCAGCGGTTTCCAGGCCGACCCCGTTCACTGACAGCAAGGCTTTGCGCAGGTGCGCTGTCTGCATGCGCCTGAGAGTCTCGTAGCCACCGCTTTCAAGATACCATTTGCAAAAATTGCGCAGGCGTTGCGTCTTTATATTGAAATAGCCGGATGGTTTCAGCCACTGCGCGAGCATGGCCGTGCGGGTAGCCAGAATTTTCCGGGGATCCAGTGCGTGATTGGCCTTGAGGTTGTCGATCGCCTGCTCGACATTGCGCCACGAGGTGTTCTGGGTGAGGATGGCGCCAACCATGATTTCAAACGGTGTGTCGCCGGGCCACCAGTCCTGGTGACCATGTTGCTTGAGCAGCGTCTTGTAAACGGTTTGCAATCGCATCCCGGGTCAACTTCGTCCTTTTCTACCCCTGTTGCCAGTCTGTTTGCGCGTCTGCGGTTTTGCCGAGCGCTCACCGCGCTTCTTTGCTGCCTGCCAGACTGTTTTCTTCTTGCCTGTCTTGCGCGCCCCGGCCGGTAATTGCATACCAACGGATTGCATGAGCTTTTGCAGCACAGGGGTATCAAGCTCCTGTGTTTGCCCCTGCCTGAGTCGCCCCGGTAATTGCACGGGGCCAAAGCGGATGCGCATCAAGCGACTGACACGCACACCCATTGCTTCCCACATGCGTCGCACTTCGCGATTACGTCCTTCGCGCAGTGTCACGTGGTACCAGTGGTTGGCACCCGTACCGCCGGCATCAATAATTGTTTCGAACCTGGCCGGGCCGTCTTCAAGTTCGATGCCCTGTTGCAATTGCTCGAGCATCTCGCCATCCACCTCGCCGAGCACACGCACCGCGTACTCGCGCTCGATTTCCGAAGAAGGATGCATAAGGCGGTTGGCCAGTTCGCCGTCATTCGTGAACAACAGCAGGCCACTTGTATTCAGGTCAAGCCGGCCGACCGCGATCCACCTGCCCGACGGCAACGATGGCAGGGCTGCGTAAACACTCGGCCGTCCTTCCGGGTCGCTGCGTGTACAAATCTCGCCAACGGGCTTGTGATAGATCAGCACA
Organism: Granulosicoccaceae bacterium; assembly: GCA_050122215.1. Classification (GTDB taxonomy): domain Bacteria; phylum Pseudomonadota; class Gammaproteobacteria; order AKS1; family AKS1; genus JASFJH01. The sequence goes on from JASFJH010000179.1 coordinate 3,292, forward strand.
CGCGTGGTCGTCTTCGGGGCAAGCTTGAGCGGCTTGCCGTCGATGGTGATCGTGTCATCCGCGGCGACACGGTCGCCAATGGTCGCTGTCCTGCCATTGATCTTGATACGGCCGTCACGGATCCATTGCTCCATGTCACGCCGCGAGCCAATGCCCGCACGTGCCAGTACCTTTTGCAGTTTTTCAGTCATGGAGTATGCAACCCGTTTCAGTGTGCCGGGTCAAATGCTTGTCATCATGCAGCAGAGCTTGAATCTTTGTCGGCATCATCCTGCGCATCGTCTTGTGCATCAGCTGCCTGTTCAGGCTCCGTTTGCGCCGCCGCCTCTTCAGGCCCGGCCTGGGCCTGTTCAGCTTGCCCGCTGCCTGCCTGTTCGCCGGTCTGCGGTGATTCCAGTCCGGGCAGTTCCAGGTCCAGCTCGGCATTGATCGTGTCGTAATCCCGCAATTCGGCCAGTGGCGGCAACTCATCAAGCGCCTTCAGGCCAAAGTAATCAAGAAAGGTTTTGGTCGTACCATACAGCGCCGGCTTGCCGGGCACATCACGATGACCGACAACACGGACCCACTCGCGTTCCGTCAGCGTCTTGATGATGTTGCTGCTCACTGCCACGCCACGCACGTCCTCGATTTCGGCGCGTGTGACCGGCTGGCGATAGGCGATCAGGGCCAGCGTTTCCAGCAAGGCACGCGTATAGCGTTGCGGACGCTCTTCCCACAGGCGCGCCACCCATGGCGCCATATCCTGTTTGATCTGCAGGCGGTAGCCACTGGCAACCTTTTTCAGCTCGATACCGCGGTCCGCACAATCGTCTTCGATTTCCTTGAGCGCCTGCTTGATGGCGTCACGCTCCGGCTGTTGATCGCCGGCGGCAAACAGGGATAACAGTCTGTCCAGGTTCAGTGCCTCACCTGACGCCAGCAAGGCAGCCTCAACAACTTTTTTAATGATCTCGGGACTCATGCTTCATCCAGCTCTGATTTGATATCGTTTTCATTAACCGATGCCTGTGTCGCCTTGACATAGATCGGGCCAAACGGTTCGTTCTGCACCATCTCGATCAGTGCGCCTTTCAACAGCTCCAGGATCGCGAGCAGGGTAACGACCACACCCTGCCTGCCTTCCTCGGGTGTAAACAGCGCCGCGAATTCGGTGAACTTGTCGGTTCTCACCGCACCGAGCACGTTCGACATACGTTCGCGCACGGATAACGGTTCAAGTTGAATATGATGGTGGTTAAACATCTCGGCGCGCTTGACCACGTCACGAAACGCGAGCAACACGTCTTGCAGGTTGACCTGCGGCGGTTTGCGCACGACTTTGACATCGGGGTTGCTGACGACAACGCTGAATGTATCGCGGTTCATGCGCGGCAGTTCGTTGATGTTTTCCGCAGCCTCCTTGTAACGTTCGTACTCCTGAAGGCGACGTACCAGTTCGGCACGCGGGTCTTCACCCTCTTCCTCCTCTTCAGTGCGGCGCGGCAATAACATGCGGGATTTGATCTCGGCAAGCATCGCGGCCATGACGAGATATTCAGCTGCGAGTTCGAAGCGCAACTCCTCCATGAGTTCGACATACTTGACGTACTGGTGCGTGA
>JASFJH010000180.1:0-4774 GCA_050122215.1 Granulosicoccaceae bacterium
CGACACGCGACAGCGCACCGGATTCATTTTCCATCAGGATAGAAATAATGTGCCGCATCAGGCCAGCTCCCTTTCCGGTGAAAGGTGCATTTCATGATGGCCCTTGCCCTGCGCGATCATCGGGTACACATTTTCCTTCTGGTCGGTAACAAAGTCCATAAACACGAGGCGGTCTTTCGCCGCGAAAGCCTCTTTCAATGCCAGTTCGACATCAGCCGGTTTTTCGATACTCATGCCGACATGGCCATAGGCCTCGGCCAGCTTGACGAAGTCCGGGATGGTTTCCATGTAGGAGTGCGAGTAACGCGACTCGTAGAAGAACTCCTGCCACTGCCGCACCATACCCATGTAACGGTTGTTCAGGCTGATGATCTTGATCGGCGTGCTGTACTGCAGCGCGGTACTGAGCTCCTGGATACACATCTGGATACTCGCATCACCGGTAATACAGGCCACTGTCGCATCCGGGTGCGCGAGCTGCACACCGATCGCCGCCGGCATACCAAAGCCCATCGTGCCCAGCCCGCCGGAGTTGATCCAGCGCCGTGGCTCGTTGAACTTGTAGAACTGCGCCGCCCACATCTGGTGCTGGCCCACATCCGAAGTGATATAGGCGTCGCCTTCCGTCACTTCGTAGAGTTTCTCGATGACGTACTGCGGTTTGATCTTGGCGCTGTTGCGGTCATAGCGCAGGCAATTCAGGCCGCGCCATTCATCGATCTTCGCCCACCAGGCATCAAGCGCCTTCTGATCCGGTTTGTTCTTGCTCTCCTTGATCAGCGAGATCATGTCGCGCAGTACCGCGGCCACATCACCGACGATCGGCACATCCACCTCGACACTCTTCGAGATCGAGGCCGGATCAATATCTATGTGAATAATGGTCGCATTCGGACAGAACGAGTCGATCTTGCCGACCACGCGATCATCGAAGCGCGCACCCACCGCCACCAGCACATCACACTCGTGCATGGCCATGTTGGCTTCATAGGTGCCGTGCATGCCGAGCATGCCGAGGAACTGCTTGTCCGTGGCCGGGTAGGAGCCCAGCCCCATCAGCGTTTGCGTGATCGGGTAACCGAGGTTCTGGACAAAATCGACCAGTTCCTGCGAACCGTTGCCGAGCACGACACCGCCGCCGGTGTAAATCATCGGCTGCCTGGCCTTGAGGATCAGGTCGACGGCCTTCTTGACCTGGCCCGGGTGCCCCTTGACCACGGGGTTGTAGGAGCGCATCTCGACCGTTTCCGGGAACACGTACTTACACGTGTTCATGGTCACGTCTTTCGGGATATCGACCACGACCGGACCGGGACGACCCGTGGTCGCGACGTAAAAGGCTTTCTTCAGGGTAGTCGCGAGGTCCTTGACGTCCTTGACGAGGAAGTTGTGTTTCACGCACGGGCGGGTAATGCCAACCGCATCGACTTCCTGGAAGGCATCGGAGCCAATCGCCTGGGTCGCTACCTGGCCGGTGATGATCACCATCGGGATCGAATCCATATAGGCCGTGGCAATACCGGTCACCGCGTTGGTCGCACCAGGGCCCGAGGTCACGAGCACCACACCCGGCTTGCCGGTCGAACGCGCATAACCATCGGCAGCGTGCGTGGCACCCTGCTCGTGGCGGACGAGTATATGCTTGACGTCGTGCTGCTTGAACAGCTCGTCATATATATAGAGTACGGCCCCGCCCGGGTATCCGAACACGAATTCGACGCCTTCATCCTTGAGGAATCGGGTGAGGATCTCGGCACCACTAACTTCCACAATCATCTCCGCTATTGCTGCCCCGGGCCAATCCCGGGTCATGCCGGGAACGCAGGCCCGGCTAACAAAAAACCCTGCGAAAAGCGCCTGCAGCAGCTCAACACAAGGCCCGATTTGGCACGGCCGCCAGTTTCCTGGCCCACGCCACAAAATACCTAATATGAGGGACCGCTTATAATGCGTTGCACGGGCCGAAGGGTCAAGCAGATCATTGAAAAAACACCCTTTTCCGGCCATTTCGTGACGCAGTCATCTCGCCTGCTGCCCCGTTTCCGGCTATAGTGGATAAAACACTTGCCCGCTATGCGGGGAAAACCATACCCAAGGAGCACGCTGTGTCAGCTATCACCCGTCTGTTTGTTGCCGTCGCTGGTCTTGGTCTGCTGATCGCGTTCGGCCCGGCCGAGGCCCGCACCTATAAATGGGTCGACGAAAACGGCGTTACCCAGTACACCCAAACCCCGCCACGAAAAGGGGATTACGAGGTAGTGCACGGCCCGGCCAGGCCGGCTGCTGGCGCGGACAAGGCCGCCAGCGACCTGGAAATCCGGCTCCATCAATTCCAGCAACGCCGGGATGAGGCCGCCAAGCAACGCGCCGAAAAGGAAAAGACCAGCCAGCAGGTCGCGCAACGCCGGGCTGATTGCGAAAAATCCAAAAAGAACCTGAATTATTTCCAGACCCATCCCCAGATCCGCTACACGGACAAGGACGGCGGTATCAGCTACCTGACCGAGGAAGAACGGCAGAAAAAAATTCAAGCCATACGCGACAACATCAAGAAACTCTGCAAATAACCGGATACACGTATGCCCTACCTGGCCGTAAAAACCAATATATCAATCAGTGATGACGACAAAAAGGCCCTGCTGGCAACGCTGTCCAGCGTCGCGGCCGAGGAGCTTGGCAAACCGGAGCGCTATGTCATGGTCCTGGTCGAGGACAATGCCGCCATGCTGTTTGCCGGCAGCGATGCGCCGCTGGCCTACCTCGAAATGAAAAGCATCGGCCTGCCCGAGGCGATCACGCCCGATCTCTCCACGGCGCTGTGCAACGTCGTACACAAGCAACTCGGCATTAACAAGGACCGCGTCTACATCGAGTTCAGCGATGCACCGCGCAAGATGTGGGGCTGGGACGGCAAGACCTTCTGACACCTGTCACCGGGCTGGCCGCCAGGCCGTTGCCCAGCCCCGTATTTCCCCCACCAAATCAAAGGATCGGGCCGGGCCGTATCTAGGTTATACTAGGGGTTCGTAATTTTTTACCGGCTCCACACCACCCCGTATGCAAACCGCCCCCGACATCTTTACCTACCGCCAGTACTGGGCGAAACGCTTCGGCACCGCGCCCGTGCTGCCCATGTCGCGCGCCGAAATGGACGCGCTCGGCTGGGACAGTTGCGACATCATCCTTGTCACCGGCGACGCCTACGTCGACCACCCGAGTTTCGGCATGGCACTGATCGGCCGGCTGCTCGAGGCGCAGGGCTTCCGGGTTGGCATCATCGCCCAGCCGCGCTGGCACGACACGACCGACTTCATGGCGCTGGGCAAACCGAACCTGTGCTTCGGCATCACCGCCGGCAACATGGACTCGATGGTCAACCGTTACACCTCGGATCGCCGCATCCGCAGCAACGACGCCTACACGCCTGACGGTGAAGCCGGCAAGCGCCCGGACCGCTCGGTGCTCGTCTACAGCCAGCGTACCCGCGAGGCCTACAAGGACGTGCCGATCATCATCGGCGGTATCGAGGCCAGCCTGCGCCGCATCGCGCATTACGATTACTGGTCGGACAAGGTCCGCCGCTCGATCCTGCCCGACGCGAAGGCCGATCTGTTGATCTATGGCAATGCCGAACGCGCCCTCGTTGATATTGCGCACCGGCTCGCCGCCGGTGAAGCCATCCATGATATTCGTGATGTGCGTGGTACGGCATTCATGTGCAATGAACTCCCCTCTGATCGCGCGGTGCTCGACTCGACGCATATCGACACGCCCGGCAAACTCGCCAGCCACCCGGATCCGTATGCACACAGCGCACCGTGCGAGCAACAGTCGGCTAATGCAGACAGCAACAGCACCGTGGTCACGCTGCACACGAAGCGCGAACAACGTAACCAGACCCTCGTGCGGTTGCCATCGTATGAACAGGTCAAGAGCGACCCGGTGTTGTACGCGCATGCCTCACGCGTGTTTCACCTTGAGACCAACCCCGGCAATGCGCGCGCGCTCGTGCAACAGCATGGCAAGCGCTTCGTCTGGCTCAACCCGGCACCCTTGCCACTGACCACCGAGGAACTCGACCATATCTACGAACTGCCGTACACGCGCCGTCCCCACCCGGCCTATGGCGAGGCGAAGATCCCCGCCTGGGAGATGATCCGCCATTCGGTGAATATCATGCGCGGCTGTTTTGGCGGCTGTACCTTCTGTTCGATCACCGAACACGAAGGGCGGATCATTCAAAGCCGCTCGGAAGATTCGATCATCCGCGAGATCGAAAACATCCGTGACAGCGTGCCCGGCTTTACCGGCAACATTTCGGATCTCGGAGGCCCGACGGCCAACATGTATCGCATGCACTGCAAGGACGAACAGATCGAGGCGGCCTGTCGGCGCCTGTCATGTGTGTACCCCGGGATCTGCAAGAACCTGAACACGGATCACAAGCCGCTGATCCACCTGTACCGGCGCGCACGCGCCCTGCCCGGCATCAAGAAGGTGTTTGTTGCCTCCGGCCTGCGCTACGACCTCGCCGTGGAATCACCCGAGTACATCAAGGAGCTGGTCACCCACCATGTCGGCGGCTACCTGAAGATCGCGCCCGAGCACATCGAAGAAGGCCCCCTGAGCAAGATGATGAAGCCGGGCGTCGGCAGCTATGATCGTTTCAAGAAACTGTTCGACAAGTATTCGAAGGAAGCCGGCAAGGAACAATACCTGATCCCGTACTTCATCTCGGCGCACCCGGGCACCTCGGATGAAGACATGCTCAACC
>JASFJH010000181.1:0-4766 GCA_050122215.1 Granulosicoccaceae bacterium
GTCCTGTAACAGGGACGAGTCATGACTGGCGACGAGGGTAAAATCTGTCCTGGTTGCGGGGCCGGGCAGGTTAAACGGGTCGAACACGGAGACGTCTTTATCGTCTTTATCATCAACACCAAAGGTATCTCCCGGTTCGATATCAAAGCCGAGTTCAAACAGCACCCTGTAGCGATAGGCAAGATCCTCAAAGTCCCGTATGGCCGCCCATTCCGGGTAGTCGCTGTGCGCGGCCAGCAGTAACAGCGTATTGCCCTGCGCCAGCCAGCCGCGCAACCAGTCCAGTTCATTGTCACGCATCGGATGGTAGAGGGGCAGGTGCATGACCAGCAGGTTGCCCTGTTCCGGCAGGCCGGGGTCATTCACGAGTTCGTCAAGACGTTTGCGCAACACCATGCCGGGAAGGTTTTCATGCGCCAGCCACTCGCTGAGTATGGACAGACCATGCCGCCCCGTGTCGGCGGTCCGCGGGTAGGAGGCAAAGTCAGGCTGCGTTTTCGGTGCGAGCAGGATGATCACCAGATACAGGGCGAGCAGTCCACCGCCGAGTGTCAGCAGCCGGTCTCTCATGCCTTGTCTCCGGTGCCGGTGAGTCGTTGCGCTGTCGCATACAATTCGCGTAACTGCCCCTGGCTCAGGTGGTGATCACCATAAATGGCCTGTTCGGACAGGTTGATGGCGCTATTGAATGCGGTCGCCGCAGTCTTGTGGGTAGCACGCAGTTCACGCCACATCTCGCGGTTGGTGCGGCTGCGGTTGTCGCTGAGCCAGCCCTGGTCAATGAAATAATCAATGACAAAGCGGAGGATCGCAGCGGGTTGTTGTCCCGCCGGCAAGCGGCCGATCTGGTCCCAGTTCAGTGATTCAAGTACCGGCAGGTCCTCGGCCCAGCGCCCGCCTTGCTGGCGTTGCAGACGTCGGCGGCGGGCACCGGGGCGGCGCGCAGCACGGATCTCGTTGATGACGATAAACAGCGCGAGGATGATAATGACTGCTATGCTGACATAAAGGATGACCTTGCCGAGCCAGTCCGGCAGGCTCTTGCCCTCGAGCAGGTCGAGCAACCAATCAATGTTGTTCTCCTCGTCTTCCTCGTCCCGGTATTTTTCCTTCAGCCAGTTGATGAACCGCTGCCAGAGTCCGGGCTCTTCGGCGGCCGAGTTGAACTCAAGCCCGGCGCGCAGGCCCTGCAGGTAATTGCGATCGATGCTTCGGCGACTACGTTGCGCAAGTTGTTGCTGTTGCAACAGGAGGGCGCGAATATCGAGCAACTGGTTCAGGCTGGTTTCATTCCCGAGCCCGGGTTGCAGTTGCTGCAGCCAGGTGTGTGATGGGTATTGCCTGGCAAGTGCCGGGCATTCGCTATCCAGCTCGAAGCTGTCGTTGATGGCGACCGCTTCACTGTCAGTGAAACGGCTCTCGATACAACTATCGAGACTGTCCAGTAACGTTGTGTTGTCACCGGCCTGTGCCGATGACAGCCACAGGGAGGCGAGCAGCCCGCCGAGTAACAGCGTCAAGCGAGGTTTCATGCCTCGGTCTGGGCAATACGTGCCTCGAGATCGCCACCTTCACGGCGCAGACGCAGATCACCGAATTGCGCGAGCATGATGGCGATCAACATCGGGTAACAGAACAGGTTAATCAGGGCACCCCCGGCATCCAGGTAGAAGGCGTATTCGGCAAACGCTTCGGGGCCACTCATGACGATGGAAACGCCGTATATCATCATAAACACCGAGTACAGCATCATGTAAATAAAGAAGGCGACGGAGATGACAATGAATGTGCGCCACCAGTTATTTTTCACGAGTTCCCAGCTGCGGCCGAGGGCATTGAGCGGGCCGCGATCTTCCGCAACCAGGGCGATGTGGGCAAGAATAAACGCGACCGAAAGAAAGATACCGGGAATGATCAGCAGGATAAATCCGGCGGCAACCGCAATGCCGTACAGCAGTGACATCACGAACATGGGCAGGAATTTGCGTACGCCGATACCGAGCGAGGCGCCGATGCTGCTCAACCGCCCGGTGGTAAAACTGTTCATGCGATGGATCATCGCGACGATGAAAATAAAGTTCACAAACGAGGCAATGATAATGTAGCCATACAACAGCGGCAGATTGGCAATGCCGTTCAGCCCCTGGGTACTGGCCGGATTTATCAGGAACGAGGGTATGAGTCCGATCAAGGCCATGATCAGGGCAAACAGCACGATGTGCTTGAAGGAACGGAAATACAGCTTGAAGCCTGAGTCCAGGATGTTGCCAATGGTTTGTGGTTCTGTCGGCAGCTTGAACATGGACGCCCCCTGTTTTAATTATTTTGTGGTTACTGTCGTGCCGGGATGCATACCCGGGCTACGGATACTTCTGGCAGTATAGTACACAATATGGGGGCCGCGCAGGTCTTAATCGAGTGCTTTGATAAACACGCGCGAGTTACGCTGATAGTTGTAGAGTTGCCGGCGCTTGCCGGGCAGGGCCTTGATGTCAGCGCTGCGAAAACCGCGCTCGCGGAACCAGTGCGCGGTGCGCGTGGTGAGCACGCAGAGCTTGCTCATGTTGACGCGGCGTGCCTGTTGTTCAATCCAGGCCAGCAATCTGTCACCGCGACCTTCGCCGCGATAATCCGGGTGGACGGCCAGGCAGGCAAGCTCGCCCATGGTCCTGTTACCGGTCGGATACAGTGCGGCGCAGGCGATGATCATGCCGTCGCGTTCAACTACAGTGAAGTGATCGATTTCGGTTTCCAGACGTTCACGGGAACGGCGCACGAGGGTGCCGTCCTCCTCAAGTGGCGCGAGCAGTTCGAGAATACCGCCGACATCATCGATGCAGGCCGGACGCATGCCTTCATATATATCATCGGTGATCAACGTGCCGATGCCGTCACGCGTGAACAGTTCCAGTAGCAGGCCGCCATCGATGCGCCGGTCGAGCAGGTGCACGCGGTGCACGCCGTGCCGGCAGGCATGTATGGCCGAGCGCATGTGCATGGCCAGTTCCTCGCTGACGGTTTTCTTTTTAGTTAGCCATTGCTCGGCCTCGCTGATGGCAAGCTGGCGCAACAGGCGGCGTTTGCCGTCAGTCGGGCCTTTTTCATTACACAGGAAAATCAGTTTGTCGGCCTGTAACTGTACGGCGGCGCTGGTCGCCACGTCTTCACTGGTCAGGTTGAAGACCTCGCCGGTCGGCGAATAGCCCAGTGGCGAAAGAAGCACAATGTTGTAATCGCGCAACTGGCTTTCGATACCGGCAATATCGAGCCGGCGCACCTCGCCGGTGTGCATATAATCGATCCCCTCATGAATGCCGAGTGGCCGAGCCGTGACGAAGTTACCGGACGTGACGCGGACGCGCGCGCCGTGCATGGGCGAATTGGCGAGTCCCATCGACAGCAGCGCCTCGATCTCGACGCGCACACTGCCGACGGCCTCCTTGACGCAGGCAAGCGCCGCGTCGTCCGTGAGTCGCCGACCGTTGACATACTCAATCGAGGCCTTGCGTTCGCGCAGCAGGGTCTCAATCTGTGGCCGTGCACCGTGCACGAGCACCAGTTTGGCACCCAGGCTGTTGAGCAGGGCGAGATCGTGAACGAGGTCGGGCAGTTTCGCATCCGCGATGGTTTCACCACCAAAGGCGATGACAAACAGTCGGCCACGAAAAGCATGGATGTAGGGCGAAGACTGCCGGAACCAGCTTACGAACTCGTTGATGTTGTCAGGTCGGGACATGCATTCCTCCACAAATGCCTGCCTAGTATAGCGGAAAAGCACCACAAGTGAATGAGCCACATACAGGCGTTGTTTACAGGAAGCGAATGGTTAGCGGGTAGCGATACAACCGGCCATCATTGGCACGCAGCGCCGCCAGGATGCTGAGCACGACATGCAGACCAATCACAACCGGCAACAGCACAAAGCCGACGATGGCAAATATGAGCAGGAAGGCGACGCCGGTGTAAATCGTGATCGAAAGCTGGAAGTTCAGCGACTCACGGCCGTGCGCGTTAATGAACGGGTCATCGTCCTTTTTCACCAGCCAGATGATAAGCGGACCGATGATATGGCCGAAGGGCACACCGATATAGGCGAGCAGGGCGCTTAAATGCGTGAACATGGCCCAGGTGCGGATATCGCTGCTGATTTCGGTGGCCAGGGCCTGGCTGCCCGCATTGACCGGCACGACCATGAGCAGGATGCCGACGATCAGCGCGAGCGGCGCGAACAACAACAGGCCAACCCCGGTGCCGATGTTGGCCGCGTGCGTGATGACCTTGTCATACACAATCAGGTCGATATGCTGCGTGGTCGCACCGTAACTCGGGTCGGGTTCGACCATGAGTTTGACCAGGATGCGCCCCGGTGACTTGATGCGAAACTTGTCAAAGCCGTGCTCGACAGTGACCGTTCCACCGCGCTGGTCAACCTGTTCATTACTGATGGAACGCAAACCGCAACCATCCCAGGCGGCATTGCAGCGTTGCTCGTGCAGCAGGTTGTTGTTCTCATCCAGCACCTGGTAACTGATCGGGAAGTTGTAGCGGGCCGTGTACGACTTGCCGCCAGCTTCCTTTTTTTCCTGTACCGAGGTGCTTTGCACATCAAACTCGAGGGCGACCTGCACGTGCTCAGTCGTATCGACCTGCAACAATGGACTGGTGTAGGGCTCGCCGGGGGTGACAGTGGCGCGCAGCGCCTCCCCGGCATTGAAGGCGTGGTAAATGCTGTAGCCGAAACTGGCCAGCGCGCCACCGAGCATGAG
>JASFJH010000182.1:0-4754 GCA_050122215.1 Granulosicoccaceae bacterium
GATCAGGACCACCGAGCCCTGCACCAGCCCGCCGCCGAGCACGCGATCAAGCTCGGAGATGCCGGTCGAGGTACGCGTCTCCTGACCGGGTGCGACCTCGGCCAGCGTGATCACACCATTATCACCCCCGGCACCACCGTCATAACTGCGAAAACGCGGGTTCACCGTCTTGCTGGCAGGCAGGATACTTTCGACCAGTGTGTTCCATTCACCACAGTCACTGCACTGTCCGCTCCATTTCGGGCTTTGCGCGCCGCAGGCCGTGCAACTGTATTGCAGTTTGCTCTTTGCCACGTCTTAATACCCCCTGCACGGCACACGTTTCGTGACACCACAGGATAATTCACAGGCAATCGTCCCGGCATGTTGCCGGGCAATACCAGGATTATGTTGCAGCACCTGCAGGTTGATCGCGGCGCAGGCCGGCCGACTCATCCAAACTCCCCGGGAGCGGCATACATTTCGGGGATGAAATTTTCAAAGCGTGTGAATTGGCCGAGGAAGGTCAGGCGCACGGTGCCAATCGGCCCGTTTCGTTGCTTGCCGATAATGATCTCGGCAACCCCCTTGTCAGGGGTATCCTCGTTATACACCTCATCACGATAGATGAAGATAATGACATCGGCATCCTGCTCGATCGCCCCGGATTCACGCAGGTCAGACATGACCGGGCGCTTGTCGGTGCGCTGTTCGAGTGAGCGGTTGAGCTGTGACAGCGCGATGATCGGTACTTCGAGTTCCTTCGCCAGCGCCTTGAGCGAGCGCGAGATCTCGGCAATTTCCGTGGCACGGTTTTCGCCGCCGCCACCACCGGCCTGCATAAGTTGCAGGTAATCGATCACGATCAGGCCGAGACCTTCCTTGTTTTCTTTCTGGATGCGGCGCGCGCGGGAACGAAGTTCACTCGGCGTCAGCGCCGGCGTGTCATCGATATACAGAGGCGCTTCCGACAACAGGCTGACCGCCGAGGTCAGGCGCGGCCAGTCGTCATCGGTGAGCTTGCCGGTCCGCACGATGGTCTGGTTGATACGTCCCAGCGACGAGATCATGCGCATCGCGAGTTGCTCGGACGGCATTTCCATACTGAAGATGGCGACGGCCTTGCGTTCCTTGATGGCGACATGCTCGGCCAGGTTCATGGCAAACGTGGTCTTGCCCATCGAGGGTCGTCCGGCAACGATAACCAGATCCGATTTCTGCAGGCCGGCGGTTTTGTCATCGAGATCGTCATAACCCGTGGATACACCGGTCAGCGGGTTGTCCGAGTGGTACAGCGTATCGATACGATCCACGGTTCTCACCAGCAGATCCTGCATGTTGACGAAACCCTGCCGGCCACGCGCCCGTTGCTCGGCGATCTCGAACACGCGCCGTTCGGCATCATCGAGCAGTTCGATGCTTTCCCGGCCCTGCGGGGCGAAGGCATTGTCGGCAATCTCGGTGCCGACCGCGATCAGCTGCCGCAGTACCGAGCGCTCGCGCACAATATCGGCATAGGCGCGGATATTCGCCGCACTCGGCGTGCTCTGTACGAGCTGGCTCAGGTACGCCAGGCCGCCGACCCGTTCCAGCTCGCCGATATCGTTGAGGTATTCCGAAATCGTGATGGCATCACACGGGTTGTCGCGTCCGATCAGGTAATGAATGGCGCGGAAAATCACGCGGTGGTCCTGGCGATAGAAATCGTTCTCACCAATCCGCTCGGTAATCACGTCCCAGGCATCATTGGCCAGCATGAGGCCGCCCAGCACGGATTGCTCGGCCTCGATGGAATGTGGTGGCACCTTCAATGCCGCGGTGGCCATGTCGTGGCCAGCCATGTTCGGGGTTTTGATTATTTCAGCCATGCAGGCTAATCACCTGATTTATTTGTTGTTTGTGGTTGGTGACGACCCCGGCAGGGTTGCACACAAGGCCCACAAATCTAATCCCTATATTGACAATGCGCAATGCATAACACTGTCGATAGCCTGTTGGTTAAACAGGTATTAACTGTGAGTTAACTGTACATAAGCTGTGGATAACTCACAAGCCCTCCCTGCCCTGTGAATAAAAACACGAAGGCCCGGCAAAAACCGGGCCTTCGTCACAGACATACGAAAGGTATGTTATTCGGCTTCGACGATCACCTTGATGCTGGCGTCAACATCAGTGTGCAGGTGCACGGCGATGTCATATTCACCCGTCTGGCGAATCGGGCCGGTCGGCATCAGGACCTCGTTGCGTTCGATCTCGACGCCGGCGGCAACGGCCGCTTCAACGATATCGATGTTGCTGACGGAACCGAACAGCTTGCCTTCATCACCCGCCTTGCGCGCGATGGTCAGGGTCAGCTCGTTGAGCTTCTCGGCACGTGCCTGGGCTGTCTCCAGACTTTCGGCGGCGGCCTTTTCCAGCTCGGCACGTCGTGCTTCGAACTCGGCAATATTGCTCTCGGTTGCCGGTACTGCCTTGCCCTGCGGCAACAGGTAGTTACGACCATAACCAGGCTTCACGTTAACGCGTTCACCAAGGTCTCCGAGGTTCTGGACTTTTTCAAGCAGAATCACTTCCATGACGGCACCTCAATTAATGCGAATCAGTATAGGGCAACAGGGCCAGGAAACGGGCACGCTTGATGGCTGTTGACAGCTGGCGCTGGTACCTGGCTTTGGTACCGGTGATACGGCTCGGCACAATCTTGCCGGATTCGGTAATATAATTTTTCAGCGTATTGAGATCCTTGTAATCAATCTCTTTTACGCCTTCGGCAGTAAAACGGCAGAACTTTCTGCGACGGAAAAAACGTGACATGACGTCCTCCTGGATTCTCTAATCTGTGGGCTTATGCGTCGTCAGAAGCAGCGGCTTCTTCAGCAGGTGCTTCCTTGGCCGGTGCTTCTTCTGCAGGTGCTTCTTCAGCAGCTGCTTCGGCCTTCTCGGCGCGTTCCGGCTTTTCTTCGCGCTCCTCCTTGCTCTTCGCCAGTGGAGACGGCTCGGTAACCGCCTCGTCACGGCGCAGCACGAGGTTACGAATCACGGCGTCATTGAAGCGGAAAGCCGATTCGAGTTCCTCAAGCGCTTCATCGTTGCACTCGATGTTCATGAGCACATAGTGAGCCTTGTGGATCTTGTTGATGGGATAAGCCAGTTGGCGACGACCCCAGTCCTCGAGACGATGGATCTTGCCGCCTTTCTCCTCGATGCCTGAGCGGTAGCGCTCGACCATCGCAGGCACTTGCTCGCTCTGGTCCGGATGGACCATGAACACGATTTCATAGTGTCGCATGTAATGCTCCTCTTGGTTTCAGTAGCCTCCCGGTTCACGGTGAGGCAAGGAGTAAATCCTGATTGTAAGGGCCCCGATTTCGGACAGGGCCCGGGAAAGCGCGCAATTTTACGCATTTCGCCCCGTACTGGCAAGCCGCTTGTAGTATGAATTTTATGAAAAATTCAGTGACTTGGCGGGAATGGTTCACCCCCGCCACACGGCAGCCTCATCACCACGGCCCGGCATGACTGGCATATTCCCGGGTGAGCCGACAAAATACTGTACGGGGGCGGCATGCCCGCCCTGGTCAAGATCATGAGGTTTGCCGCTGCCGCAACGCCTCGTACAAACAAACCCCGGTCGCCACCGACACGTTCAGGCTTTCCACACTGCCAAGCATCGGGATCTTCACCAGCGTGTCGCAGGTCTCGCGTGTCAGGCGCCGTAGACCCTTGCCCTCTGCGCCCATGACGAGCGCCTGCGGACCTTTCAAATCGGCCTCGTACAGGCTGGCCTCGGCCTCGCCGGCCAGGCCGGTGACCCAGATACCGCGTTGTTGCAGCCCGCGCAGGGTGCGGGCCAGGTTGGTCACAGCGATCAGTGGCACGGTCTCGGCAGCGCCACTGGCCACCTTGCGCACGGTCGCGGTCAGGCCGGCGGCCTTGTCTTTCGGCACGATCACGGCATGCACGCCGCAGGCATCAGCGGTGCGCAGGCAGGCACCGAGGTTATGCGGGTCCTGTACGCCGTCAAGTACAAGCAGGAAGGGGGCTTCCTCAATCGCCCCCAGGAGCTTGTCCAGCGCCGCCTCGTTGCGGGCCGCGGCACCCTTGCAGCGCGCGACCACACCCTGGTGGCGATCCGAGCCGGCCTGTTGTTCGAGTTGTTTCCTGTCGCTGTAGTGGGCTTTCAGGCCATGCTGTTGCAACAAGGCCAGGATCGGCTGGATGCGTTTGTCCTGCCGCGAACGGTCCAGCCAGACCTCGAGAACGCGTTCCGGTTCGCGGGCCAGCAGGCTTTGCACGGCGTGTATGCCGTAAACTATCTCTGATGCTGCCATTTACCTAACGCTTGCCCTTCCTGCCGCGCGTGGATTTCTGTTTACGACGCATTGCGGTCTTCTTGCCCTTCTTCGCGGTTTTTTTCTTGCCTGCCTTTTTGCCCTTGCGCACTGCGGCCAGTTTGCGTTTTGAATAGGCCTCCCCCGTCGACAGGACCTCGACCAGGTCAAAATCGATCTTGCGGTCATCGAGATCGACGCGTGCCACCCTCACCTTCATGCGATCACTGATGCGGTAACACATCTCGCTGTTCTCGCCGATCAGGCAATGCGAGATCGGGTCGAAATGGTAGTAATCATTATCCAGTGCCGTGACATGCACGAGGCCCTCAACATAGATCTCGTCGAGTTCGATGAACAGGCCAAAGCCGGTTACCGCGGTGACGGTACCCTCATAGGTTTCGCCGACCTTGTCCATCATGTATTCACACTTGAGCCAGGCGA
>JASFJH010000183.1:0-4745 GCA_050122215.1 Granulosicoccaceae bacterium
CGCGCACGCCACTTCACTGCCCAGTCATCAAACTGCGCCGGCTGCTCGAATAAAGTCCGACAGTCAGTATCGTTCTCCGACGGCTGCGCGCCTAGCCTCGACAAGCAGGAAAACGTCAGCGTGAAATCGGCATGGTTTGCTGCCATCGTATTGAGCAACGCCTCGATCAGCGCCTTGTCTTCCTGCTCGGAACCGGCACTGGCCGTCAGGCCACACTTGGCGCGCATGCCGGACAGCCAGGCTGCCTCGTACTGCTCTATGTAGGCCTGCAAGTGCGCCTGCGCGATCGCCACCGCCTCGTCCGTACTTTCTGCCAGCAACGGCAGCAGGGCTTCGGCCAGGCGCGTCAGGTTCCACAGGCCCATGCCGGGCTGGTTGTTATAGGCATATCGCCCGTCTTGATCGATGGAACTGAACACCTTGTTATGCGCATACGCATCCATGAAGGCGCACGGGCCATAGTCGATCGTCTCGCCGGCTATCGACATGTTATCGGTATTCATGACGCCGTGAATGAAGCCGAACTGCATCCACTGCGCAATCAACCGGGCCTGGCGGGCAATCACGGCTTCAAACAAGCTCACGTAAGGCTGTGCCGTCCCGGCGGCCTCGGGATAATTGCGCGCGATCACGTAGTCCGCCAGTTTCTTCACGGCCTCGACATCGCCGCGCGCGGCAAAGTACTGGAACGTGCCCACGCGCACAAAACTCGCAGCAATGCGCGTAATCACGCCGCCCGGCAATAACCACTCCCTGGCGACCGGCTCGCCGGTGGCGACTGCTGCCAGTGCGCGCGTGGTCGGCACGCCGAGTTTTTCCATCGCCTCGCTGACCAGGTACTCGCGCAGTACCGGCCCCAGCGCCGCGCGACCATCGCCATTGCGCGAATAACGGGTACGCCCGCAACCTTTTAACTGCAGATCAAAGCCGGCGCCGTCGGCTACACTGATCTCGCCGAGCAGAATCGCGCGGCCATCGCCCAGTTGCGGCGAATAGTGGCCAAACTGGTGCCCTGCATACGCCATCGCCAACGGCTCGGCCCCTTCCGGCACGACGTTGCCCGAAAACACGGCAGCCAGATCGGCGGCACTCAGCTCGGATGCTGAGATGCCCAGGCTGTGCGCCAGTTCGTCATTGAACTTGATTAATGACGGATCAGAGACCGGTGTGGGTGATGTCTTGACGTAAAACGCATCACCGAGGGTGACGTAGCGATTGTTAAAGGGGATCTGAAGCATGTCTGTCCATGAATTTTCGGGGGCTGCGCAAAGACAGTATTATACTTCATTACCGGGTAGTGAATTGCATGGCGCGGGCATAATACCCCTACAATTCATTAGACATATTACGTGAGGTGACTGTGCGCTGAGGCCTTTAAATCAGCTTGCCAGCCACTTCAACACGAGCTCGACCATTTTTTTGTCGGACAGCTTTGCTGTCTTTAGCGATTGCCATGTCGAGAAACGCAGGCAGTGCCGTAACGTGATTGACAGGGCCTTCCTGTGTTCCCGCTTGACCTGCCAGGCCGCGAGCAACGCATCCCGCATCCCGTCAAAATACGCCTCTACCTGCGCCATCGGTGCATGCAGGGCCGCCACCTGCTCAACATCGCGATAAGCGACTGTCCACATGCGCTCGGTTTTCCGGTAATAGCGGTACACCGCCAGCAGGGTCTTTTCCGTCGCGGCCCGGGGATCATCAGCCTCCTGCACCGGCGGCGGCGGGTGTGACGCGAGCCAGTGCGAGGTGCAGGCCTCGAACAGGTCTGCCTCGTCGGGGAAATGCCGGTACACGGTCAGGCGCTGCACACCCGCCTCTTCCGCGATCGCCTTGATCGAGGTATGGGCGGGCCCCAGTTCCTCGTGCAGCTTCACCGTGGCCTCGACGATCTGCTGGCGGGTCTCCTCGGCCTGCTCGGCGCGGGCCTTTTGCCGGTATTTACGCTTTTTCATTTGAATAAACATACCTGTTTACTGGATTATTGACAAGCACCGCGAACAGGTCTAGCCTGATTTTGAATATACACAACTGTTCACTAATTTAAGGCCACCGGGAGATACGCCATGACCATTACCAACCAGGAATCGGGTACCAACGTGCATGAAATCGCTGGCGGCATTTACCGCATCAATACCCCCGTGGTGTTTGAAAACGGGCTCGGCTTTACCTTTAACCAGTACCTGGTGGTTGACGAGGAGCCGCTGCTCTACCACACCGGGCCGCGCAAGATGTTCCCGCTCGTATGTGAGGCCGTGGCGAGCGTGCTGCCGGTGGAACAGCTGCGCTATATCGGCTTTTCCCATGTCGAGGCCGACGAATGCGGCTCGCTGAATGAATGGCTGGCCGCCGCCTCCGGGGCAGTACCGTTGTGCGGCACGGTCGCGGGCATGGTGTCGGTCAGCGACCTCGCCGATCGCCCGCCGCGCACGCTTGCTGACGGCGAAACATTGTCACTCGGGAAACATCAGGTGCGCTGGTTCGACACGCCGCACCTGCCGCACGGCTGGGAAGCCGGCCAGTTGTTC
This sequence comes from Granulosicoccaceae bacterium, assembly GCA_050122215.1. Taxonomy (GTDB): domain Bacteria; phylum Pseudomonadota; class Gammaproteobacteria; order AKS1; family AKS1; genus JASFJH01. Next base: position 2,526 of record JASFJH010000183.1, read on the forward strand.
GAGGAAACCACCGGCACGCTGTTCTGCGGGGACCTGTTTACCCAGGGTGGCGCGGACATGCCGGCAATTACCGAGGAAGACATTCTTCGTCCCAGCGAGGAATTCCGGCAGCGCATGGACTACTTCTCGCATACGAGCAACGCAGGCGAGATGCTGGAACGCCTGGCCAAAACGAACCCGACAACGCTGGCCTGCATGCACGGCAGCGCCTGGCGCGGTGATGGTGCCGCGCTGTTGCGGGAACTGGCAACAGCATTAACGAATCCCGCCCGGCCAGTCAGGGAAGTGGCGAATTAGATCACGCTCACACGGTGACGAGATCGGTGTGACCGAATCCCTTCGAGTAGTCGAGCACGGAAATGACGATCGGCGTGACCCGGAAGATCCGAACATCATCGGGGGTCGGCATCTGCACCGGCAGATCGGTCTGCTCGGGATACTTCGTCGGCAGCAGCCGCAGCACCTTTTCCGCCTCGGCACGGTCTTCCACGGCCCGGGCGTGTGCCGCCATGGACAGGCCGGTGATCGCCATGATTTCCGGCGTGTCGTGATCGATGGTCAGGGAAACGCGGTCATCGCGGGCGAGATTGGCGGCCTTCTGGCTGTCCAGGCCGCAGAGAAAGTAGAGCGTGAGCCCTTCATTGACGTAGCCGACCGTCGTCGCCTGCGGCCAGCCATCCGGCCTGAGCGTCGCGATGGTCATGATGCGGTGTTCATCCAGCAATGACAGGATCTTGTTTCTGATCGCTTCGTCCATGTGACACCTCCATAGGGTTAAAGGGAGACCGGCCCCCTTCACGTTACACAACTAGCATGTCAAATGCAGCGCGGCGACAATGCGTGCACATTCGTTCTGTAATTCGTTGAATTTCGTTACCGCGTCCGCAGTTTTCTCGATTTCCACACGGATGCCCCTGTCCGCGAGATATTGCCGGGTGGGCTCGGGCACCCTCATCCGACCGTAATACCCCGAACCGATGATCACCACTTGCGGATCGGCCGCGACAACAGCGTCCAGATCGTCGATGGCGAGATTATGGCCCTGTTTACGCCTCCAGTTATCCTGCACTGTGTCAGACGTGATAATGACGTCCGAGGCGTAGTCCCTGCCATCGATCTCGATATGACCAAATTCATAGTGCGTGATTTTCATGGTGGTAGTTATCTAATTCATAAAAAGGGTACTGACCCCTTTATTACTTAGACCGTATCGTTCAGCAGCGTAATAGTAAACGGTTCGTCCTTGACGTAGCTGCTTTTCGTCAGCCCCTGCCGAAAGGCACAATAAAAGGGAGCAGTACCCTTTTATGCTGGCAATCAAAATCCCGCCTTTTGCAGATCCTCGAGCATACGCTGAGTACTTGCCTGATCACTAAACCTGTGATGCTTGACCCACTCTTGCGCGCTAAAGCCCGGGTAATTCATTTTGAACTGCTCGGCCTGCCAACGCGCCTCTTCGATCTCACCCAGGCGTACGAGCGCAACAATCATGTGTACGTTGCCCTGCTGGCGGGTCGGGTTAATGGCAAGCGATTCTTCGAAGGCCTCGCGCGCCAGGGGAGCATTATTGTTCACAAGGTGTGCCTGTCCCAGCACACTCGGGTACATTGAGGGGTAATGCGGGTTCAGGCGCATGGCCTCGTTGATAAAACGAATGGCTTTATCCGCTTTTTCCAGGTAAACGTTAATGATGGCCAGCAATGCATAACCATCGGCATTACTCGGCGCAAGCTCAATGCAACGCCGGCCCAGCTCGACCGCCTTTTCATAATTATGGTTAACATATAACTCGATATAACCCATCACCCAGTATGCCTGTGGCAGGTTATTGTCCAGTGCAATAGCACGTTGCCCTGCCTCAACAGCCAGGCGGCCAGTCTCTGTACTCTCATTGCGCCAACCAAAACGATATGCATCAGCATGGGCCAGCGCCACTCCACTCCAGGCACGGGCAAAGCCCGGGTCCAATTCAATGGCCTTTTCAAAGTTGTCGCGCGCATTCAGGTAGTCTGCCACGCCGCTGCGCTTCACCAGGCTTGCCTGGCCACGCAGGAAATAATCATAAGCCTCAAAACTGTCAGTGTAACGCTTGCGTTCACGCGCCCGTTCTTCATTCGTCAATCTGACAGACAGAGTTTTGAAGATTTGCTGGCGAACTTCATCCTGTACATCGAGCAGGTCACCAACCTCGCGATCAAAACGCATTGCCCACAGGTTGAT
>JASFJH010000184.1:0-4731 GCA_050122215.1 Granulosicoccaceae bacterium
TCGTTGATCTTCTTGAAGAAGTCGATGTCCATGATCATCGCCGTGACGGGCTGGTTCTTCGCGCCGTGGAAGAACTTCTGGCCATGGTCAAGCAGGTAGCGTTTGCTGCGCACGCCGGTCAGGCTGTCGGTCGTGGCCAGGCGGCTCATTTCCTCGGCCTGGTGCTTCAGGGCGATAAATTGCTGCTTGATGAGCAGCAGCGAGCGGATCCGGGCAATGAAGATTTCTTCGTAAATCGGCTTGGTGACGAAATCGTTGGCGCCGGCGTGGAACACCTCGGCCTGTTTCTTCTGGTTATCCGTGACCGTGATCACGAGCACGGGCATTTCCTGCTGCGAGTAGTGGAAACGCGTGCGGATCGCGTGCAACAGGTCGCCACCGGTCAGTTTGCCCTTGAGGAAGAAGTCCGTGACGATAATGTCGAAGCCCTCGTCTTCGCTGACCCAGCCATTGGCAACGCCTTCCAGCAATTCGAGTGCCTGCTCGGCATGCGTGACGTGCACGACCTTGAGGCCGTGTTTTTCCATGATACGGCGCGTGATGGCGGCCGCGGTCGGGCTGTCCTCGACATACAGGATCTTGCCGACCAGCCCCGAGTTGCGCTGCAGGAAGGACTTGATGAATTCGACGAACTGCTTGTAGCCGCTGGACTTGTCGAAATAGTCGGTGACACCCGCGGCAAAACCCTCGCGCAGCAGGCGCGTATCGGCATCGCCTGAGACGACGATGACCGGTGTGTAATGATGGCGTTCGGAAATCCGGATTTTCCGACACAGGTCGAGGCCGTCCAGATCCGGCAGCATCAGGGAGGTCGTAATCAGGTCAAAGCGCTCGAAATTACCGAGGTGGCTCAGGGCCTCGGCGGCGGTGGCGCAGGCGGTGATGCGCACATTTTCCAACTCGTTTTTGAGAATCCGAGAAATAATGGTGCGGGAGACCTCCGAACCGTCCACCACCATAATGCTTGTCTGGCGTGCTGGCATCCTGCGTTACCCCTGAGTGTGTTCTTCCGGTTGGTTTATTATTATTTTTTGTAGTTAAGTTATTGAACAGCCACATAATGCCTGATTCTATTCTGGCAGGCGGTTGGGGAATTAGCAATCCGGCCCGGGCCTGGTCCGGATAAAAGGCGGCAGGTGGCCGACGGGCGGCGGCTGTCAGGATACGGGGGGCCGCTCAGGCCGGTTCGATGGCGTGCAGGTGGCGGCTCACCGCGAGCCAGGCGCCTGCCAGGCCGAGCAGGACACTGCTGCCGAGCAGCACGAGCGTGGTCAGGCCGTCGAGCGTGGCCAGCCGGTAATCGCTCTGGTACAGGGTCGCCAGCCGGTTGACCGGTTCGCTGAGTAACCATAACGCGAGGCTGCCGAGCAGCCAACTCAGCAGGCCACCGAACAGACCATAGAAAAAGCCCGTGTACAGGAAGGGGCGGCGGACGAAGGTATTCGTGCCACCGACCAGTTTCATGACCTCGATCTCCTCGCGGCGGTTCTCGATGGCCAGGCGGATGGTGTTGCCGACGATCAGCAGCACGGCCAGCGCCAGCAGCGCGGCCAGCACGAGTACCCCCTGCCGGCCGATATCCATGATCGCGTACAGGCGGCGGATCCACTGCATGTCGAGCTGGGCCAGTTCGATTTCCTCGTAGCCGTTGAAATCGGCGAGCAGGCTTTCGATGATCTCGACGCGGTCATAGTCGGCCAGCGGGTAGACCACGATCACGGGCGGGAAGGGGTTTTCCTCGAGCGCCTCGAGCGCTTCGCCAAAGCCGGAGTGCTCGCGGAATTCGTTCATCGCCGCCTCGCGGCTGATGACCTCGACCCGCGCCACCTCGCGGCGCTGCTCGATGCGCTCGGCGAGGCTGTTGATGCGATCCGTACTGACGTCAGACTTTATAAAGAGTGAAATCTGCGCCGCCGTGTCCCAGTTGTTGGTCACGTGTTGCGCGTTTTGCAGCAGCACATGCAGGCCGACCGGCAGGGCCAGCGCGATACCGACCACGGCCACGGTCATGAGCGTCGACACGGGTGTGCCCGACAGCCTGCCGAGGGTTTCCATGCACACCTGCAGGTGGCGCAATACGTAAACCTTCGGCGAGATCATTGCGCCGCCCCGCTGTCACCGCCCTGGATCAGGCGGCCGTCTTTCAGGGTCAGCATGCGTGTGCCCATGCTGCGGATCAGGTCGAGATCGTGGCTCGCGATCAGGGTCGTGACGCCGACATCGTTGAATTCGCGGAACAGGTTCATGATCTCCCGTGACAGCTCGGGGTCGAGGTTGCCGGTTGGCTCGTCGGCCAGGATCACGGGTGGCTTGTTGACCACGGCGCGGGCAATGCCGACGCGTTGCTGCTGGCCGCCGGACAGCGTGATCGGGTAACTCTTTTCCTTGTTGAGCAGGCCGACCTTGTCGAGCGCGGCGCGCACGCGCTTGCCGATCTCGCGGTGCTCGAAGCCGGCGATCACGAGCGGCAGCGCGACATTGTCGAACACGGTGCGGTCGAACAGCAGCTTGTGGTCCTGGAAGATCATGCCGATATTGCGGCGCACATAGGGGATGCGGCGCGTGCCGACCTTGGACAGGTTTTCGCCGTTGACGAGCACCTGGCCGCGCGTCGCGCGGATCAGCAGGGCGATGAGTTTCAGCAGCGTGCTCTTGCCGGCGCCGGAGTGGCCGGTCAAAAACGCCATCTCGCCCGAATCGAGCTGGAAGCTGACATCGCTCAGTGCGTCCTGGCTGCCCGGGTAGCGTTTGCTGACGTGATGAAACTCAATCATGTTGGCGCAAGCATTGCCTTTATAATTATGTACCGCATTATTTATACCCCTCCATCCATAGTGGGGCAGGTGAGGGTGGATCAAGCATCTTCACCCCCTCCCTGGCCCTCCCCCTCGAATGGGGAGGGAGCATGTACTTCAAACAGTTACTTCTCCCCTCCCTTGATGGGGCAGGGAAACAGTTACTTCCCCCTCCCTTGATGGGGCAGGGAGACAGTTACTTTCCCCCCTTGATGGGAGGGGGGAGGGTGAAAAGTAACCGTTTTCACCGCTTCCCTGATTCATCCCCCGTTTTATCGGGGATGAATATATTAGTCAGTTGTCGCGAACAGCGCCTGGATAAACTCTTCGGCATCAAATTCGCGCAGATCATCAATGCCCTCGCCGACGCCGATGTAGCGGATCGGCAGGCCGGTCTGTTCGGCAATAGAAAAGATAATACCGCCTTTTGCCGTGCCATCAAGCTTGGTCAGCGTGATGCCGGTCAGGCCGACCGCCTCGTTGAATTGCACTGTCTGCGACAGGGCGTTCTGGCCGGTGCCGGCGTCGAGCACGATCATGACTTCATGCGGCGCCTCGGCATCGAGCTTGGCCATAACGCGCTTGACCTTGGCCAGTTCCTCCATGAGGTTGCTCTTCGTATGCAGACGACCGGCCGTGTCGGCGATCAACACGTCGATATTGCGCGCCTGCGCGGCCTGCAGCGCATCGAAGATCACGGAGGCAGAATCGGCACCGGTATGCTGGGCAATGACCGGCACGTCGTTGCGTTCGCCCCAGGTCTGCAACTGCTCGACCGCGGCGGCGCGGAAGGTGTCACCGGCGGCGAGCATGACGCTGCGCCCGGCCTGGTGCAGGTGGCGGGCGAGCTTGCCGATGGTCGTGGTCTTGCCGGCGCCGTTGACACCGACGACGAGGATCACGAACGGTTTGTCCTGTTGCGGGATGACGAGCGGCTGGCTGCACGGCGCGAGGATCGCGGCGAGGTCTTCGCGCAGCGCCTGCAGCAGCGCCTCGCCATCGGCGAGCTCGTTGCGCGACAGGCGCGCGGTCAGGTCTTTCATGATGCGTTGCGTGGCCGTGATGCCGACATCGGCGGTCAGCAGCTGCGTCTCGATCTCCTCGAACAACTCGTCGTCGATCTGCTTGCTGCCGAGCACGAGGCTGGACAGCGCATCGGTCAGGCCGCCACGGGTCTTGCCGAGGCGGTCTTTCAGGCGGCCGAACAGGCCGCGTTTTTTCTCGGCCTGTTCGGGTGTGTCAGGAGAATCTTTTTTCTTGCCGAAACCAAACATACTTTACAACTGTCTCAGGCTACTGGAGCATAGGACCGGCAAATTATAAAAAGGTGCCAGTCGGTGATTGGGAGGCTATCCTAGCATTTCCGGGCGCCGTGCCGAAAACTGAATTAACGGGAAGTATGAAAAACATGAAGTTAGTCAGCATGATCGTGCTGGGCGGGGCGGCCCTGTTTGCCCAGACCGCGCCAGCGCAGGTTCACGAATACCGGCTCGACAATGGCATGCAGGTGCTCGTCAAGGAGGATCACCGCGCCCCCGTGGTCGTATCCCAGGTCTGGTACAAGGTCGGTTCGAGCTACGAGCACGGCGGCATCACCGGTATCTCGCACGTGCTCGAACACATGATGTTCAAGGGCACGGACACACTCGGGCCGAACGAGTTTTCGCAGATCATCTCGGCCAACGGCGGCCGCGAGAACGCCTTCACCGGCCGCGACTACACGGCCTACTTCCAGAGCCTGCACAAGGACCGCCTCGAGATCAGTTTCAAGCTCGAGGCGGATCGCATGCGCAACCTGACCCTGCCCGACGAGGAATTCAAGAAGGAGGTGCAGGTGGTCATGGAGGAGCGGCGGCTGCGCACCGAGGACAAGCCGACCGCGCTGACCTACGAGCGCTTCAACGCGACCGCCTTCCAGAGCAGCCCCTATCATCAT